>DAIDJC010000128.1 GCA_027451565.1 Limisphaerales bacterium
CGGGCTATGCGCAATCCAAGGTCCTCGAACATGGCCATAAAGGTGGTAAGCCGCATGGAGTCGACGTGCGACGGGTCGCGCATTTTCTCAATGCGGTTGTGCAGGTCCCACTTTTCCTCGCTTTCCGGCCCCAGAGTATCAATCACCAGCATGCGGCCCTCCGGCCGGGCTACGCGCTTCATCTCCTGGTGGAAATCGGCGACGGTGTGTTTGAAGTAAAAGCCACCAATGGCGACACGCACCTGGGCGGCGACGACTGGGACAACACCCTGATGGATTGGATTCTGGACGAATTCAAGAGGGAGTACAACATGGACCTGCGCAAGCAGCCGGATGCCCTGCAACGCATCAAGGAAGAGGCGGAAAAAGCCAAGATAGCCCTGTCCAGCTCCCAGACTTACGAAATCAATCTTCCATTCATCACGGCGGATGCCACCGGGCCCAAACACATCCAGAAAACCCTGACCCGGGCCAAAATGGAGCAGCTCACGGACCGCTTGTTCGAGAGAACCATCGGCCCCGTGAAAGCGTGTCTGAAGGATGCAAACCTGGAAGCTGCCAAAATTGATGAATTGGTGCTGGTCGGGGGCATGACCCGCATGCCCAAGGTGGTGGAGACGGCGCGGTCGCTGGTCAGCAAGCCGCCTCATCAGGGGGTCAACCCGGATGAAGTGGTTGCCGTGGGCGCAGCCATTCAGGGCGGCGTGCTCAAGGGAGATGTCAAGGATGTGCTCCTGCTAGATGTCACCCCGCTCTCGCTCGGCATCGAAACACTGGGCGGTGTGTTCACCAAATTAATTGAACGCAACACCACCATTCCCGCCAAGAAATCGGAAATTTTCTCCACTGCCAGCGACAACCAGCCGGGGGTGGAAATCCATGTTCTCCAAGGCGAGAGACAGTTCACCAAGGACAATAAAACCATTGGAAAATTCAATCTGACCGACATTCCGCCCGCCCCGCGAGGCGTGCCGCAAATCGAGGTGACCTTTGACATTGATGCCAATGGCATCCTGCATGTCGGAGCCAAGGACCTTGGCACCGGCAAGGAGCAAAAGATCAGCATCACCGCCAGCAGCGGACTTTCCAAGGAGGAAGTGGAAAAGATGCGGAAGGATGCCGAGGCCCATGCCGAGGACGATAAAAACCGCCTTGAAGAGACGCAAACCCGCAACGAAGCGGACAACGCGGTGTATCGCACCGAAAAACTGCTTCGGGAGAACGCCTCAAAAATCTCTGCGGATGACAAGGCCAAACTGGAATCCGCGGCCAATGCCGTGAAGGATGCGCTCAAGGGGTCCGACAACCAGGCCATCAAGAACAGCAGCGAAAAGCTCAATGAAGTTTGGCAGGCGGTGTCCACCGAACTGTACAAGGCATCCGCCGCCGGCGCCCAGCCAGGACAGGCCCAACCCGGCGCAACCGGGGCCGGCCCCGAACCTGCGGGCGACGCCAAAAAAGATGACGGCGTGATAGACGCTGAAGTGGTGGACGACAAAAAATAAGCGCCTGGAAAGGCTTCCAACAGGGCTCACGTCCGAGCCCCCTTCCCGCGCCCTTTAACCAGGGCCGGGAGAGGAAGCCTGCAAGAAATTTTCCCACCGCGTGTGCGGACCGGGAGACATTAAGAAGTCATACTAACACAAATCAAACAAGCAACAAAAAGCATATGGCACTGAACGTGAAACCGCTCGGAGACCGCATCCTGGTGGAGGCGATTGAGGAGAAGGAAGTCAAAAAAGGTGGAATCATCATTCCTGATTCCGCCAAGGAAAAACCCACAGAAAGCATCGTCATCGCCCTGGGAACGGGAAAAACCGACGAGCATGGCAAAAAAGTCCCGTTCGAAGTGAAAAAGGGAGATCGCATTTTGTGCAGCAAATACGGCGGCACGGAAATCAAAATTGACGGCAAGGAGTACAAGATTTTGTCCTCTGAAGACGTATTGGCCGTTCTCGAATAACGCAAACCGCAGGCAAAAACCAATAAAACAAAACAAACTATGGCAGCAAAACAACTGATTTTTGACGAGCAGGCCCGTCAGGCCCTTCTCAAAGGCGTTCAAAAACTGTCCCGCGCAGTCGTGGCCACACTGGGGCCCAAGGGACGCAACGTGGTGATAGACAAAAAATTCGGCTCCCCCACCGTCACCAAGGACGGCGTGACCGTGGCCAAGGAGATTGAACTCGAGGATCCCTATGAAAACATGGGCGCCCAGATGGTCCGCGAAGTGGCCAGCAAGACCAGCGACGCGGCAGGCGACGGCACCACCACCGCCACCGTCCTGGCCGAGGCCATTTATCGCGAAGGCCTCAAGTACGTGACCAGCGGGGCCAGCCCCATCAGCATCCAACGCGGCATCAACAAGGCCGTGGAAGCCGCCGTGGGTCACTTGGACAAAATCTCCAAGAAAGTGAAGGACAAGGAGGAAATCAAGCAGGTGGCCGCAGTTTCCGCCAACTGGGATTTTGACATTGCGGACAAGATTGCCGAAGCCATGGACAAAGTGGGCAAGGACGGCACCATCACCGTGGAGGAGGCCAAATCCATCGAAACCACCCTGGACGTTGTGGAAGGCATGCAGTTCGACAAGGGCTATCTCTCACCCTACTTCGTGACCGCCGCCGACACCATGGAAGCCAAGCTGGAAGACGCCTACATTCTGAACTACGAGAAGAAAATCAGCAACCTGAAGGATTTGCTGCCCATTCTCGAGAAGGTGGCCAAGACCGGCAAACCTTTGCTGATCATTGCGGAGGAAGTGGAAGGCGAAGCCCTGGCCACCCTGGTGGTCAACAAGCTCCGTGGCACCATCAATGTCTGCGCCGTGAAGGCGCCTGGTTTCGGCGACCGCCGCAAGGCCATGCTGGAAGACATCGCCGTTCTCACCGGTGGCCGCTGCATCACCGAGGACCTCGGCATCAAGCTGGAAAACATCTCCCTGGAAGACTTGGGCCGCGCCCGGAGCATTGTGGTGGACAAGGAAAACACCACCATCGTGGAAGGTCTCGGCAAACCCTCTGAGATCCAGGGCCGCGTCGGCCAGATCCGCCGCCAGATCGAGGAAACCACCTCAGACTACGACCGCGAGAAACTGCAGGAACGCCTGGCCAAACTGGCCGGCGGCGTGGCAGTGATCAACGTGGGCGCCCAGACTGAGACGGAAATGAAGGAAAAGAAGGCCCGCGTCGAAGACGCCTTGCACGCCACACGTGCTGCCGTGGAAGAAGGAATTGTTCCTGGCGGCGGCGTGGCTCTCATCCGCACCATTGCGGCCATTGAAGCCGTCAAAGGCACCAACGACGACGAGCAACTGGGCGTGGACATCATCAAGCGCGCCGTGGAAGGACCGCTTCGCTCCCTCGCTGCCAACGCAGGCGTGGAAGGCTCGCTCATTGTCCAGGAAGTCAAGAAGCGCAAAGGCAACGAAGGCTACAACGTGGCCACTGGCGATTACGAAGACCTCGTCAAAGCCGGCGTGGTGGACCCCAAGAAGGTCACCCGTTCCGCACTGCAAAATGCGGCTTCGATCGCCGGACTGCTCCTGACCACCGAGTGCCTCATCACTGACGCGCCGGAAAAAGAAAAAGCCCCTGCCCCGGGCGGCCATAATCATGGCGGCATGGGTGGCATGGGCGGCATGGGCGATTACTGATCGCTCCGCACCCCATTTCCCGGAACCCCGGGAATTCAAGCGCGGCGGGAATTTTTCCCGCCGCGCTTTTTTTCCGCCCGGGAAAGGTTTTCACTTCGTCCTGGTCCGACTCACCATCGGTCGCCGATGGCAGGCTCCCTCCTCTTGGCATTGACTTGAACGCGCTGTGATTGTAAATCAGGCAGCATAAAACTATTTGAATTCATCCTGTTGGCAGCCAGTTCATTGTTTGTGATCGTGGACCCGCTGGCTGCGGTGCCTTCCTTCCTCACCATGACGCCGGGAGACACCGCCGAGCAGCGGCTCCGAACCGCGCGACTGGCTTGCACCGTCATGGCTGTTGTCTTGCTTCTGTTTGCCACGGCGGGGAACTTTGTCTTCCAAATCTTCAGCATCACCATGCCCGCATTCCAGATTGCCGCCAGCATCGTGCTCCTGATGGTGGCTCTGGACATGCTCCGGGCCAGGCGGTCCCTGGTCCATGAAACCGAGGCGGAAAAACAGGCTGGCGTCGAGAAAACCGATGTGGCCATCACTCCGCTCGCCATTCCCATGCTCTCCGGGCCCGGAGCCATTTCCACCACCCTCCTTTTGCAAAACCAGGCGCATGATTTGTCCGAGCGCCTGGCGCTTTATGGCTCCATCCTGGGTGTGGCCTTCATTTGCTACCAGATTTTCAAGGTGGCAGCCCGCGGAGCACGCTGGCTCAGCCCCATGGTAATGAGCATTGCCATCCGCATCATGGGCCTCCTCCTCGCCGCCATCGCCATCCAATTTCTCATTAACGCCATCCAATCCCTTCATCCTGGCCTGATCACGGGGTTGCCCTCCTGAAACCCGCTCCAGCCGGACGCGCCGGGTCATCCGGTTTGCAGACCCATAAAAACGCCCCATTCCCGAAACGCTTCGCTTGACACAATCCCGCCCAAACTTCATTTTCAACAGGTTGATTTGATCAAATGAGCACACCTCACAATCTTTTTGAAACCCTTCAAACTTTCGACTTGGGAAACGGCCAGACCGCGCGGTATTACTCGCTGCCCGCTCTGGAGAAGGCCGGCGTGGGGCCGGTCTCCCGGCTGCCCGTCTGCATACGGCTGGTCCTGGAATCCGTGCTGCGGAATTGCGATGGACAAAAAGTCCATGAGGACAACGTGCGCGAGCTGGCCAACTGGAAACCCTCGGAAACAAGGGTGGCAGAAATCCCCTTTGTGGTGGCCCGCATCGTTTTGCAGGATTTCACCGGGGTGCCGCTTTTGGTGGATCTGGCAGCCATGCGGAGCGCCGTGGCCCGCCTGGGCAAAAATCCCAAGATCATTGAACCCCTGGTGCCGGTTGACTTGGTGGTGGACCATTCCGTGCAGGTGGATTTTGCGGGCAGCGCGGATGCCCTGGCTAAAAACCTGGAACTGGAATTCAGCCGCAACCGGGAGCGCTACCAGTTTTTGAAATGGGGCATGCAGGCCTTTGAAACCTTCAAGGTGGTCCCCCCCGGCATCGGCATCGTGCATCAGGTCAACCTGGAATACCTTGCCAAGGGCGTTCTTCAATCCAGGGACGTTTATTATCCGGACACCCTGGTGGGCACGGATTCCCACACCACCATGATCAATGGAATAGGCATTGTGGGCTGGGGAGTGGGCGGCATTGAGGCGGAGGCAGGAATGCTTGGGCAGCCGGTTTATTTCCTCACCCCGGACGTGGTGGGCGTCCACCTCACGGGAGAATTGCAGGAGGGCGTGACGGCCACCGACCTGGCCCTGACCGTCACCCAGATTCTGCGCAAGGCCAAGGTGGTGGGCAAATTTGTGGAGTTCTTTGGCCCTGGCGCCGCCGCCCTGCCTGTGGTGGATCGCGCGACCATCGCAAACATGGCCCCCGAATACGGCGCCACCATGGGATTCTTTCCCGTGGATGCCGAATGCGTCAATTACCTCCGGGCCACCGGACGAAGCGAGGAGGCCATCCGAACCTACGAAAATTACTACCGTGCCCAGGGACTTTGGGGCATTCCACGCAAAGGCGAAATTGACTACTCCCAGGTTTTGGAGATGGACCTTGCCACCATTGCCCCGAGCGTGGCAGGACCCAAGCGGCCCCAGGACCGGATCGAGCTGCCGCGCCTCAAGCACGAGTTCACCACCGCCTTTTCCCGCCCGGTCACTGAAAACGGTTTTGGAATGAAACCTGAGGAACTGGCCCTCAAGGTGCATGTGTCCGCCGGGGGCCGCCTGCAACCCGGGGGCGGCAGCATGGAAACCGCCCATTATTCAAAAAATGAGCGGGAAATGGCCAACGACCATCCCACCGCCGACCCCATCCAAGGCACGGCGCCCCATGTGAACGGCCAGATTGGGAATGGTTCCGTCTTGATTGCTGCCATCACCAGTTGCACCAACACCAGCAATCCATCGGTGATGCTCGCGGCGGGGTTACTGGCCAAAAAAGCAGTTCAACGCGGACTCAAGGTGTCTTCCACGGTCAAATCCTCGCTGGCTCCGGGCAGCCGGGTTGTCACGGAATACCTGAATCAAACCGGGCTTGCCGCTTATCTGGACCAGCTTGGTTTTCAAACGGTTGGTTATGGCTGTACCACCTGCATCGGCAATTCAGGTCCGCTTCATCCCGCCATCGAGGGCGCCATTGTCAAAAACAACCTGGTCGCCGCGGCAGTGCTCTCGGGCAATCGCAATTTCGAGGCGCGCGTGCATCAAAATATCAAGGCCAACTTCCTCATGTCCCCGCCTTTGGTCGTCGCATTCGCGCTGGCAGGACGCGTGGATATTGACCTCGCCCACGATCCGCTTGGCAAAGATCAAAACGGCCAGCCGGTTTACTTGCGGGACCTCTGGCCCTCGCTCAAGGAAATCCGTGACCAGATGCAGGCCGCCCTGCAACCTGAGGTTTTCCAGAGGCTTTACAAGAATTTTGCCAGCCAAAACCCGAAGTGGAATGAAATCCCATCCACTGCCGGAAATGTTTACAACTGGGACCCTCATTCCACCTATATCCAGGAACCGCCCTTCTTCACCTCGTTTTCCTTGAAGCCGGGCGGATTCGCCCCCATTCAAAAAGCGCGGGCGCTGGCCATCTTTGGCGACAGCGTGACCACAGACCACATCTCCCCGGCTGGTGCCATCAAAAAATCCTCGCCGGCAGGAAAATTCCTGGTGGAAAAGGGTGTTACCCCGGAGGATTTCAACAGTTACGGATCCCGAAGGGGTAATGACCGCGTCATGACCCGTGGCACCTTTGCCAATGTGCGGATTAAAAACCTCATGCTGGCCGGCCAGGAAGGCGGGGACACCATTTACCAGCCAGACGGGTTAAAGATGCCGATTTACGAGGCTTCGATCAAATACCAGGCTGCCGGAGTGCCGCTGGTGATTTTTGCAGGCCAGGAATATGGCACTGGAAGTTCCCGGGATTGGGCCGCCAAAGGCACCAACCTGCTGGGTGTGAAAGCCGTCATTGCCCAGAGTTTCGAGCGCATTCACCGCAGCAACCTCGTGGGAATGGGTGTGCTTCCCCTCCAATTCAAGGAAGGCACCACCGCCCAGTCACTGCATTTGGACGGATCCGAATCCTTCGACATCATCGGCCTGGATTCTGCCATCAAACCCCAGCAGGATCTCACGCTGAAAATCACCCGCAAGGATTCAAGCTCCATATCCGTGCCCGTCCGTTGCCGCATAGACACCCCCATTGAGATAGATTATTATCAACATGGAGGGATTCTGCCCTTTGTACTGCGCCAGTTGATGGCGGAAGCGTGAGCCGCAGCCTGGCCGCCCGGATCATCGAAGCCTCCGGGCCGGACCATCCGGCTGACGCCTGCCTGCGGGAATTTTTCCGGACCGAAAAAGGTCTGTTGCCCTGCGACAAGGCGGCCATTTCCAAAACGGTGTTCAACTATTTCCGCTGGAAAGGATGGCTCGATCCCCAGGCCGCATTGCCCGAGCAAATTATCCAAGCCCGGCAACTGGCCGGCGCATTTGAGCAGGACCCTGGAAAATTTGACCCGCAGGAACTAACGAGTCGGGCGGTGCCCGCGTGGGTTTCGGAGGAGATGGAAGTGACGCCGGATTGGGCCCGCTCCCTTCAGACCGAACCCCGTTTATGGCTGCGCGCCAAATCTGGTGCCGCACCGGCGCTAGCCAACCGGCTTGGGCGGGCGCGCCCGGCTGGCCCGGATTTTCCGGATGCGCTCCTTTATTTGGGCGGGGAGGATTTGTTCCACGACAAGGACTTTCGGGAGGGTCAATTTGAAATCCAGGACCTGGCATCCCAGGCCGTGGCAATCCAGTGCGCGGCACAACCCGGGGAAAAATGGTGGGACACCTGCGCGGGGGAAGGAGGCAAAACCCTGCATCTCTCCGAACTCATGCAAAATCGCGGCCTGATCTGGGCCAGCGACAGGTCAGAACGCCGCCTGGCCCGGCTCAAGGCCCGCGCCGCCCGCGCCAGGGTTTTCAATGTGCGCCTCGCCCATTGGGAGGGCACACAGCGGCTTCCCACGCGCACTTTTTTTGATGGGGTTTTGGTGGATGCGCCTTGCAGCGGCATTGGCACCTGGCAACGCAACCCGCACGCACGCTGGACCACCTCCAGGGAAGACGTCCGCGAACTGGCCCTGATTCAGCAAAAGCTTCTCTGCCTGGCCGCCCAACAAGTCAAACCCGGTGGCAAACTCATCTATTCCGTTTGCACGCTCACACGCGCGGAAACCATGGGCGTGGTCGGGAATTTCAACCTGCTCATGCCCGGGTTCGTGCCGCTGGATGAACCAGGCTTCAAGGAATGCCGCACGATTTTACCCCAGCAATACGGATGCAACGGCATGTTCATCGCCGGCTGGCGCCGTGAAGCGGGCAGTGGCAAGGCGCATTGAAGAAATGCCACAGCGGGCGCTGTTCCCAACCTCAGGCCCCCGTCTCTCCTTCGGCAGGAGGTTTCGAAATCGCATCCAATTCCAATTTGAGCGCCTGCAATGACAGGTTGATGTCACAAATGAACGCCATCAGGGATGCAAAAAGCGTCATCATGCAGGCGATGAAAAGGATGCCTACGAGAAGCGTCAGCCCTGAATTCATCAACCCATTCAGAAAAAGGCTTACAATGAGAAGAGCCGCCAGCGCGGCGCTGGAGGATGCCAGAATGATGCTCAGCCTGATGATGCGTGCGCGACGGTATAGAACCGTGACCTGCGCCTGGGTATGCTCGGGATCTTGGTTTCCCCGCTCCTCAATTTCCTTTTTAAGCTGCCGGGCCCGGTCAATGGCCCTCCCCAGCCGGTTGGTCATGGTGAGCAG
>DAIDJC010000129.1 GCA_027451565.1 Limisphaerales bacterium
CAGCACAAATGAATATTTCAAGCCAAAATGCCCTCCCGGGGTGGAAAAGGCTTTGTACCCACAACTGGTGACATGCAATTGCCAGGGGTGATGCTATGCTCATTACAGGTTGAAGGCGCACCGAAGGGTGGTGCAAAGCCAACCAAGCTTTCAAAAAGCTGCTCGATTTAAGTGTTTAGCTCGTGTTTTAAGAGAGGCCGGAGTCGTGTCCGGCCTTTTTTATTTCTCAAAATAGATCAGGAGTTGGGCCTTTTGCATAATCCAAAACAGGCCGTGCCGGCGTCAATCTGGGTTTAACCCCTTGTGGCTCGGATGAGTCACGTTCTCCGTGCCGTTTGCTCCACCTCATACCAACCTGTATTCAAAGGAGCTGATTTTATCGCTGACCAAAAAATTGAGGGCGGCATTTTATCTGCATATCTACAATTTTTTTCTGGGAGCCTGTTTAAAAAGTGGGAATTGTGCTCCGGCTGGGGATTTTGTTTTTGGGCAATGCGGAGTTATGGGAGCATCCTCGCAGCGAGCTGTAACGACGGCGGCAACAAAGCCCAAGGGCAAAAGCGTCGCCGCCCGGAGGGTTTTCGCGCCCAAGCCGGTCTGGCGTTGTTGCTCCTCGGTCGCAGACTCCCGTGGTGTAGGCTCCCTCGTCGCGCCTGGCCAGACCGGCTTTAGCACAAAAACAGCATCCTTCCAAACTTTCAGACAGGTTCTGAGAAGAGCTTGTTGCTTAAATGGTCAATTACGGAGTGGTTTGATTTTGATCCTATCCATCTCGAAAAACTTATCAGATTAGGAGTCTATGGGGACCGATGAACCTTTACAGGAGGTTAAATCCACATTGGCAATTGAGGGTCTGACTGATAAGGTACGGCGGCATGCCCGGTCCGGCCAGCAACACGCCATCCAAGGCGCAGGTATTTCTGCGTCGCCTGTGCTCCACCCTCATTCTCTGGGTGGTGATTTTGGCTGCCATGTTTTCCAGCAACCGGATTTTATCGGATGGGGTTTTTGTTTTTTTGATTGGCACACTGGCGCTTGCCGGATTGTGGGAGTTTTACGGAATGGCAGAGCGGTGCCAGCTCCCGGTTTTCCGCCAAACCGGCCTGGTAGGCGGGGGGATTCTGATGCTGGGCACTTTTGCCCACTTTCAAGGCTGGCTGGGCATCCACGGTACCCCGGCGCGAGTTAATGACTTCGAAAATTCCTTTTTGATTCTGTTTGTGCTGGGACTTTGCGTGCGGCTGTTCGTCTCTCGAAAAGTTTCCTCCGGCATGACGGCCATGGCTGTGACGCTTCTCGGATTGATGTATGTGCCATGGCTGCTGAATTTTATACAAAAAATCAATTTTTTCCCGGGATTGGACGGCGGTGGAAAATTTTACGTTCTCTACCTGATTTTGGTCACCAAGTTCAGCGACATGGGCGCTTATGTGGTGGGGTCGCTTTTGGGCCGTCACAAGATGATCCCCAGGATTAGTCCGGGAAAGACGTGGGAAGGATTTGCAGGAGCCGTGCTGGTTTCCACCGGGGCGAGCGTTGTGTTTGTAAAATGTTTCCATGACCATTTGCGCGGCATGAGTTTGGAGCACAGTTTGATTTTGGGGGTGTTATTGAGCACCGCAGCCGTGGTGGGTGATTTGATTGAGTCCATGTTCAAGCGCGAGGCTGGGTTGAAGGATTCGGGACGACTTTTTCCCGGCATCGGGGGCATTTTGGACTTGTTGGACAGTCTTTTGTTTAATGCTCCAATCATGTACCTGTACCTGAGGCACATCTTGACGCATCCATAAAGAGAAACCGAATTTTTCATGAAGAACGTTGTTCTACTGGGCAGCACCGGATCCATAGGCACCAGCACAGTGAAGGTGGCGGAGGATTTGCCGGATCAGATTCGCCTTTGCGGCCTTGCCGCTGGCGAAAACGCGGAGTTATTGGTGGAGCAAATCCGCAAGCACCGCCCCTTGGCGGCATCTTTGAACAGCCCGCGCAAGGCTTTGGAGCTGAAAGAAAAACTGGGTGAAGAATTACCCGTTTGGAGCGGCCCGGAGGGCTTGATCAGGCTGGCCACGATGCCTGAGGCGGACATTGTCTTGATAGCGATTGTGGGCACCGCCGGTCTCCAGCCAGCGCTGGCTGCCATCCGGGCTGGCAAGGATATTGCCGTGGCATCGAAGGAGATTTTGGTGATGGCCGGGGAGATCGTGATGAAGGAGGCGCGCAAGCATGGCGTGCGGGTCCTGGCGGTGGATAGCGAGCATTCGGCCATTTTTCAATGCATGGACGGCAAACCCCCGAGCTCAGTCCGGAGATTGATTCTCACGGCCAGCGGCGGACCTTTTCGCGATGCCAAAATCTGGTCCCAGGACCGGTTCGAGGGGATCACTGTGGAAAATGCCTTGAAACATCCCTCCTGGGTGATGGGGAGGAAAATCACCATTGATTCGGCCACCCTGTTTAACAAGGGCTTGGAAATGATTGAGGCGAGATGGTTGTTCGACATTGACATGGACCGGGTGGGGGTGGTGGTTCATCCTCAAAGTGTCATTCATTCCATGGTGGAATTTGTGGATGGCTCCATTCTGGCTCAGATGTCCACGCCGGACATGTGCCTGCCCATTCAGTATGCGCTGACCTATCCAGAGCGGAAGCCGAGCGAACGGGTGCAAACCTCGTTTCCACGGATTGGCAGCCTGACGTTTGAGGAGCCGGATGAGAAACGGTTTCCTTCGCTGGATTTGGCCCGTCGGGCGGGCAGGCAGGGAGGCACTTTGCCGGCTGTTTTGAACGCCGCCAACGAGGTGGCGGTCGAAGCTTTTGTGAACAGGCACATCTCATTTCCTGCCATAGCACGTCTTGTGGACCGGGTGATGAAGGAACATGTCTGGGTGGAGCATCCCTCTCTGGATCAAATCCTTGAGGCGGATGCCTGGGCTCGCTCAGCGGCTGCCATCCGGTGAAATCCCCGTCTGAAGATTGCGGAGCAACCCCATTTCCGCTAGGATAAGGAATTCGATGACCAATTTACATTACTTCGTTATAGCGTTGGAAGTGCTGTTTATTTTCAACCTGATCATTGGCGTGCATGAGCTGGGCCATTTTCTTGCCGCCAAGTGGCGTGGATTAAAGATTGAGCGGTTTGCCATTTGGTTTGGCAAACCGGTTTGGAAGAAGAAGGTGAACGGGATAGAGTATGCGCTGGGCTGGATTCCGGCGGGTGGTTATGTGGCATTGCCCCAAATGGCCACCATGGAAGCTATTGAAGGCAAATCGGAGGCGCCGGGGGATGTCCTTCCCAATGTTTCCGCCTTGGACAAGATCATTGTCGCCTTTGCCGGGCCGCTTTTCAGCCTTCTTCTGGCCTTTGTTTTTGCCTTGGTGGTTTGGAAGGTGGGCAAACCCAGCAACGAGGGGGACAACTCCACGGTCATAGGCTGGGTGCAACCCGGCGGTCCTGCCTGGTTGGCGGGGCTGCGGGCAGGCGACCGAATTTTGGAGGTGGATGGCCACCCGGTCAAAAATTTTCTGCCCACCGGCGAGTTGAGCGACAGTATAAAATGGCGCATCATCACCAGCACCGGCCCCACGGTGGCCATCAAATACCTTCGCGATAACCAGGAAGCCACGGCTTATGCGGTGCCCACCAACGTGCCCACCAAATGGTATGAGCGCAAATCGCTGCGTCAGATTTTGGTGGATGCCGCCTCCAAGGCCACCATCCTGGAGGTGGTTAGCAACAGCCCCGCCGCCCTGGCTGGCCTGAAGACGGACGATGAAGTGACGGCGCTGGATGGCCACCCCATTTTCAGCCCGGACACCATTGACTATGCACAGCAACAGATGAGCAATGGCGTGGTGCGCCCGCTCACGTTGACCATCCATCGGGGCAACGATTTTTTTGATCGCGCCATAACCCCTGCCAGGCCGGCGCAGCCAGTCGGCGCGCCCCCCATCCTCGGTATTCTTTCCTGGAAAGGGGACACCAATTTCATGCTCGTTCACCCGGCGCCCATGGAGCAGATTGAGGCCAGCGCCAGTCAGATTTTTAACACCTTGGGTGCCTTGTTTGAACCCAAGGGCCAGATCGGAGTCCAGCAATTGGGCGGGGCGGTGATGATCATCCGGGTTTACAGCAACCTTTTCAACGACATGGATGGCTGGCGGCGCGTCCTTTGGTTCAGTGTGGTTTTGAATGTCAACCTGGCGCTCCTGAACATGCTCCCCCTGCCGGTTTTGGACGGAGGGCATATCACGCTTTCCCTGATTGAAATCATCCGCCGGAAACCGGTCAGCGCCAAGCTCATGAACCGCATCCAGAATGGCTTTGCCATGTTGATCATTGGGTTCATGTTGTACATAGGCTTTTTTGACACCGGAGACTGGCTGCGAAGCGCCCGGGCGGACCGGGAGCAACCCGTTGTGTTTTCAGCAAAGCCAAACCCAATCCCTGCATCTGGCGCCGGTTCATCCGCGCCTTGACCTGTTTATTTTTCCATGAGCTATTGTCATTCCCCATTTTATTATCGGCGGCGTTTGACCCGGGAAATTGTGGTGGGCGATCCCGATCACGGCGGTTTACGCATGGGCGGCCATCATCCCGTGGTGAAGCAGTCCATGCTGACCTGTGACACCATGGACACGGACCTGTGCGTGCGGCAGACCCTGGAACTGGTGGCTGTCGGTTGCCAGATGGTGCGCATCACCGCCCCCACTGTGAAGGATGCCGCCAACCTTCAGCATATTGTCCGTGAGCTGAGGCAGCGGGGTTGTCTGGTCCCCATCGTGGCAGACATCCATTTCAAGCCGGAGGCTGCAATGGAAGCGGTCAAGTGGGTGGAGGTGGTGCGGGTAAACCCGGGCAATTATGCGGATTCCAAAAAGTTCACCACCAAGGAATACACGGATGAACAATACGCCGCCGAATTGCAGCGCATCGAGGAAAAATTCACGCCGCTGGTGCTCAAGGCCAAACAACTGCGCCGTTGCCTGCGCATCGGCACCAATCACGGTTCCCTCAGCGACCGGATCATGAACCGATATGGCGATACTCCGTTGGGCATGGTCGAAAGCGCCCTGGAATTTGCCCGGATTTGCCGGAAACATGATTTTCATCAGTTCAAATTCTCGATGAAATCCAGCAATCCCAAGGTGATGATTGAATGCTATCGCCTGCTGGTGAACCGCCTTGATGAGGAGGGACCGGATTGGAATTATCCTATTCACCTGGGAGTGACCGAGGCGGGGGAGGGCGAGGATGGCCGGATCAAGTCCGCCATAGGGATTGGCTCGCTCCTCTGCGATGGCTTGGGCGACACCATACGGGTTTCATTGACCGAGGATTCCCCTCAGGAGATTCAAGTTTGCAACGATTTGCTGGGTCAGATTCCCTTTCTAACCAGCCCCACGCCGCTGCCGAAAGAGCCGGTTTGGCCCTTTGACCCGTATCATTTTCAAAGACGGCTCACCCCTGAAATTGAATTGGGTGACCAGACGCGGTGCGGCGGGGAACAATTAGTCCGCGTGGTGGTCACCCGTGCCACCTTTCAAAAGGTTTCCCCAAAAATCCGCCCCGGTGATGATGTCCGGCCCGAGGCTGTGTATGAGGATTTGAACGTGGCAGAGCTGGACCCCACCCAGGATTTTTCCGTTCCGTGCGACACCCAGTTGGTGACGGTCAAGGATGGGGTGAATCTGCCGGTCATCACCGCCTTTCGCCTGCTGGTTTCCAAATTGAAGCAATTGGGAGTGAACAACCCCATTTTGTTGAAGGACACCCTTCAACTGGATGATCAGCCCTTGGAACCCCGGATAGCCCTGTTGCGGGCCTCGGTGGCCATCGGCTCGCTTTTGGCGGATGGCATAGGTGATGCCATTTTGGTGCGGGGCGAGAGCGGGGCCGGCCAGTCACTCCGTCTGTCTTACAACATTCTTCAGGCGGCCGGCTGCCGCAGTTTCAAGACGGATTATGTGGCATGCCCCAGTTGCGGGCGCACCCTCTTCAACCTCCAGACGGTGACGGCGCGGATCAAGGCCCGGACCCAGCATTTGAAAGGCGTCAAAATTGCCATCATGGGTTGCATCGTGAATGGGCCGGGTGAAATGGCGGATGCGGATTTTGGCTATGTGGGCGGCGCTCCCAATAAAATCAACCTGTATGTGGGCAAAACCCCCATCAAATTCAATATCCCTGAAAGCGAGGCGGTGGAACGCCTGGTGGACCTGATCAAGGAACATCATAAATGGGTTGAGCCGGAGGACAAAACGGCTGCCTGACGCCCATTCATCCGCGAGCACTTTTTATTTCAATTTGCCCCCGGGCCACTTTCGTGGCATGGTTCCTGTGTCCTTGTTAATTTATTTATGAGCCAAACCAAAATCGTAGCGTATTTAAAACCATCCTGTGGATGGAGCCAGGGTGTGCGCGCGGTCATGCGCAAATACCAGCTGCCTTTCGAGGATCGTGACATCATCAACGATCCTCTTCAACGTCAGGAAATGATTGAAAAAAGCGGGCAGATGCTCAGTCCCTGCGTGGAGATCAACGGCCACATGCTGGCCGATGTGAGTGGCGAGGAAGTGGAGGCCTGGATGCTGGCCAACAAGGTGGTCCAGCCCAATGATGTGAAGCCAGATGCGCCCATCAACCAGCCTTGCGCCCACGAGATGCCCCAAGCAGCCCCGTTGAATTTTGGGTTGCGGCGTTAAGACTCTGCCGGGGATTGGCCCTGGTTCCCCGGAAGGAAAGGAGCCATGGGGCCGGTCCCGGCCAATTCCTGCATCCCGCTGGCTGGTCTTGACTGCCTTAACCCCGGCATGCCTGCCCTGTGGCACCCCGGCCAGGGATGGTTGATCTTCATGCAAAAAATCCACACCGTTTTGTCCATGAAACGCCAGGCCTGGAAATGGCGCCGGGCAGGGGTTCGGGTGGCTCTGGTCCCCACCATGGGTTATCTGCACCAAGGCCATCTGAGCCTGGTGCAAAAGGCCCGCTCAAGTGTGGGGCCAAAGGGCAGGGTGGTGGTTAGTATTTATGTCAACCCCACACAGTTCGCTCCAGGCGAGGATCTTTCCAAATACCCGAGGGATTTGAAGCGCGACATGGCACTGTGCCGGGCTGCGGGGGTGGATGCCGTTTTTGCGCCCCGGGATGGACAGATGTATGAGGGGGGCGAATCGTTGGAAAAAGGCGACCGCGCCTTCAGCACCCATGTGGTGGAGCATTGCCTCTCCCAATCCATGGAGGGCAGGTCGCGCCCCACTCACTTCCGGGGTGTCACCACGGTGGTGGCGAAATTGTTTCACCTGGTCCAGCCGGAAGTTTCCATTTTTGGCGCGAAGGATTTTCAGCAGGCGGCGGTGATCCGGCGCATGGTGCGCGACTTGAATTTTCCATTGAAGGTTTTGGTGGCTCCCACCTTCAGGGAAAAAGACGGCCTGGCCATGAGTTCCCGCAACAAGTTTTTGAGCGATTCAGAACGCGCGCAGGCAGTGGTTCTTTTTCAAGCCCTGCAATGGGCGTCGGCCTGTGTCCGCCAGTCGCCCCGCCGGGCCTCCTTTTTGAAAACCAGGGTGCAAAAAATGCTGGCCCGGACCCCTCTGGCGCGCCTGGATTATGTTGCATTCTTTGATCCCATCACCCTGGTTCCCAAGCCAATGGTGGCGCCAGGCGATCAAATGGCCCTGGCGGTGTTCTTTGGGCGAACCCGGCTGATTGACAACCGCCGTCTTTGAGCGGCGCAACTCGCATCCATGGCATCATGAAAAAATTCGATTTCCTGGTCCTCGGCAGCGGCATCGCGGGGTTGACCTTTGCCCTGCGCGTGGCTCCAAGAGGCAGCGTGGCCATCCTGACCAAAAAAAACAGGGCTGAATCCAACACCAATTACGCGCAGGGCGGCATCGCCTCGGTCACGGGCAAGGATGATTCTTTTGAATTGCATGTCCGCGACACATTGGAGGCCGGGGCGGGCATGTGCCGGGAGGATGTGGTCCGCGCCATCGTGGAGGAGGGCCCCGCCCGGATACGTGATTTAATCCAATTGGGCATGGAGTTCACGGAATCGGATGCCCGGGCGGATGACGGTTCGCGCGTTTTGGACCTCACCCGGGAGGGTGGTCATTCCCGTCGTCGGATTCTGCATGCCCGGGACATGACCGGTCATGAAATTGAAAGGACGCTCCTGGCCGCGATTGCGCGCCAGCCTTCCATCCGGATTTTTGAGAACCACATGGCCATTGACCTGGTGACCCGCCATAAACTGGGCCAGGCCGGGACCAACGCCTGCCTGGGCGCCTACGTGCTGGATAATGAAACCAGCCAGGTCGAGATTTTTTCCGCCCGCGTCACGGTCCTGGCCACGGGCGGATGCGGCAAGGTCTATCTCTACACCACCAACCCGGACATTGCCACCGGCGACGGCGTGGCCATGGCGTACCGCGCCGGCGCGCCCATCGCCAACATGGAATTCATCCAGTTCCATCCCACCTGCCTTTATCATCCCAAGGCCAAGTCGTTTTTGATCAGCGAAGCCGTGCGCGGGGAGGGCGGGGTGCTGAAAAACCTGGCTGGCGAGGAATTCATGGAGTCGGTGCATCCCATGAAATCGCTGGCCCCGCGCGACATTGTGGCCCGCGCCATAGACAGCGAGATGAAGAAGAGCGGCGCGGACCATGTGGTGCTGGACATTACTCACAAGCCGGCCAAGGAAATCATCAGGCGGTTTCCCAATATTTATCAAACCTGTCTGCGGCATGGCATGGACATCACCCGCGAGCCAATACCTGTGGTGCCGGCGGCCCATTACCAATGCGGCGGCGTGGTGACGGATTTGAACGGAGCCACGGGGCTGGAGGGATTGTACGCGCTGGGCGAGGTGGCCTGCA
>DAIDJC010000130.1 GCA_027451565.1 Limisphaerales bacterium
ACGGTGAGGACCGCGCCGGCAATGCCAGGCAGGGTGAAGGTGGCCCCGGCGGCGCACATCACGCCCAAAACGATGATGATGTTGGTGAGCAGGGCGATATTGGCAGCGATCCCGGCAATCCAGTAGTAACCCAGCATGAACACGGAAACGAAAAGAACCCCGTAGATGGAGGCGCGGATTCCGCTTTGAATCGAGTCCTTGCCCAGCGTGGGATCCACGTCGGATGAATACATGATGGAAAGCGGCGCCCGCAAAGGATTTTGCATGGCATTGGCCACCGCCCGCGCCTCGTCCATGGAGTAACTGCCGGTTATTTCACCGCTTCCCGTTTCAATGGGGCTATTGATGGATGGAGCCGTGACCAGTTCACCATCCAGCACGATCGCCATCCTGTGCCCGATATTGTTCCGGGTCACCTCGCCAAAACGCGCCGCCGCGTCAGGGGTCAGCTCAAATTCGATCTTGGGCTGTCCCATGCTGTCGTAGGACACACCGGCATACTTCACGATGTCACCCACCAAACCATCCACGGGCTTTTTGTTGACCACGACGGCTTGAATTTGAACCTTCCCGCCCGGCAAAGGCTCCACGTGTTTGAGCACTTCGAAGCCCGGAGGGATGGGCTGGAGCAGTTCCCCCGTGTCCTCATTCACCATCTCCCTGGATTGGTCATTCACCATGCGGAATTCCAGGTAGGCTTTTTTGGTGATTTGTTCCCGCGCACTTTCCTTGTCTGCCTGGGAAAGCCCGGGCAATTCGATTAAAATTTGGTTGCCACCCGCCGATTGGATGACGGGTTCCGCCACGCCAAAACGATCAATGCGCTTGCGCAGCACACTGATGGCCTGGTCCAAGGCGGCGCTGGTCGCGGTGGCCTGACTCTGGCTTGATGCGTTGGTGGACGTATCATAAAGCACGTTCGTATCCATGGTCACCAAAAAGGAGGTGCCACCCTGCAAATCAATGCCCAGTTTAATCCTGCCCGATGCATCGCGCTGGAGATGGTTCAGAATGTACAGATTGGGTCGCACCGTGGATGCCGCCCCGGTGTAGAATGGGAAGTACCTTTGCAGGTCATTGGTGTCGGCAGCCGCCTCCAACATTGAAAACTCGCTGCGGTTGGCGTTTTCCTTTTGCAACCCGGCCACTTGATCCACGATGTTGGTGAAGGCCGCGTCCTTGTTCATCGCCCGCATGGTGAACTCCTGCACCAAACTGCGGGATTGCGGCGGATAAACCTCGTACAAGGCCCAGCACACCACCAGCACCACCGTGATAAACCAGCCAAAACTGTTTTGTTTCATAAAATCAATTGCTGGCGGACGCGGAATTGGCCGGTTCCAGAATTTGTGTGATGGAGTCCTTGGTCACTTCCATCTTGGCATCGGCGGAACGAAGGGAAACCGTGGTGTCGCGCACCGAGGTAACCACTCCCACGATTCCGGCCGCCGTGGCAACCTTGTCCCCGGCCTTGAGGGCTTCCAGGAGTTTCTTCTGTTGCTTCGCGCGCTGGCTTTGGGGCCGGATCATCAGGAAATACATGATGATGAAAATGAGCCCCATGGGCACTAAAATCCCCATCGGGGAACCTTGGGCCGACGCGGACGGCCCGCCCTGGCCGGTTGAAGCTTGAGCCAAAAACCCCGGGATGCCACTCGTATGATTAATCTGCATAATGGTTAAAAACGGTCGTAAATTCTAGTTTTCCCTGTTCCAAATGCAAGGTTTATCCTTGGCCCAAGCGTTGGTTGTTTTTTCCGGCTTCAATAAAGGTCATTCGGGACGGCAGCCAGCTCCCCGTCAGGCGATTTTTGGCCAATAAAAACCGCAAAAATTCTTTTCATGCAGACAGACAAGGTTATGCTAAGGAAATATGCAAACCGGGCTTTTGCGGCGAACTAAAATCGTATCCACTCTGGGACCTGCCACCGATTCGGCAGAGATGATCGGCAAGCTGATTGATGCCGGGGTGAACATTTTCCGGCTGAACATGTCCCATGCGCCCCATGACTGGGTTCGCCGTGTTTATGCCGCCATCCGCCATGAATCCGCCCAGCGCAACCGGCATATTGGCATTTTAATGGACACCCAGGGTCCGGCAATTCGGACAGGAGACCTGGGAGTGCCCCTGGACCTGCAACCCGGCCAAAAATTCACCCTGACCGTCCGGGGGGAACGGGATTTGGAACAACATTCCGTGGATGTCAATTACGAGAATTTCGTCAACGACATCAGCGTGGGCGACGTGGTGCTGATAGACAATGGAACGATCGAGATGAAGGTGCTGGCCAAAAATGGCAACAAGGTGGAATGCGAAGTTCTCACGGAAGGCAAATTGGGAAGCCGGCGCCATATCAACCTGCCCGGTGTGAAGGTCAGCCTCCCCGCGCTCACGGCCAAAGACATCAAGGACGTCAAATTGGGCCTGGAGCTGAACGTGGATTTCATTGCGCTATCCTTTGTGAGGGAGGCTCGGGACCTTTTGCAGCTCCGGGAGCTGTTCCCGGAAGACAAGCCGCACCCCCTGGTGATCGCGAAGATCGAGGACCAGCAGGCCATCAAGAACCTGGATTCCATTGTCCAGGAGGCCGACGGAATCATGGTGGCGCGGGGCGATTTGGGCATTGAAATCCCCTATGAGGAATTACCCATCGTCCAGCGGCGCATAGTCAAGACCTGCCTGCGCGTGGGGCGCCCCGTGATCGTGGCCACGCACATGCTGGAAAGCATGATCGAATCGCCCATGCCCACGCGGGCGGAAGTCACCGACGTGGCCAACGCGGTGTTTGAGGAGGCGGATGCCATCATGTTGAGCGGGGAAACGACCGTGGGCAAATACCCGGTCAAATGCATCGAGGTTTTTGACCGCATTGCCAGCCGCATCGAACGAAGCGGAAGCGCGCAATTCCATGATTTGGCCGAGCTGACCACAGGCAGGGAGAAGCTGGTGAAAAGCGCGGTGGTCATGGCCAACGAACTGAAAGCCGCCGCATTGATCGCCATCACCAGGCACGGGCACATGGCTCGGTACGCCGCTTGGATGCGTCCAAGGTATTCCCCCATCCTTGCCATTTGCGACAATGAAAAGTCGGCCAACGAACTCACCCTGAGCTGGGGTGTGCAGTCTGCGGTCATGGAATTTGACCTGATTGAACCGCAGAACACCGTTGAAAACGCCCTGAAAATACTCACGCAAAAGAAGCTTCTCGCGCCCGGGGCCACCGTGGTGATCATCGGAGCCATATCGGTCGGCACGGAAATTGTGGATGCCGTGCAAATGCGCACCATTTAAGGTGCCTGACTGAAAACCGCAAACGACTCGGACACTGGGCCAAGGATCCGCCAGGATCATTGTGCATGCCCATGTGAAAGGCATATTCCCCGCAGTCTTTCATGGTTTGAGGAGTGATGGGACGCCCCTCTGGGGCTGGAGAAAGCCGCCCATCCCGAAAGCTCAGTCTCACCCCTCCCCAGCCCTCCCCATCAATAGGAATTGATGGAGAGGGAGAAAAAGGCGGTAGGGTCAATATGGTTTTAGATCATTTCGAGCGTCGAGGGTGAGCACCATTTTCAAGAGCATTAAAAAACCCATCGCCTCTGGTCCCCTCGCCCCGCCAGCGGAGCGCGAGGGTTAGGGAGAGTGGAAATCGCAAACATCCAATGCGATCGTCATACAACCCTCCCATTCCAAAAACCCCTCCCCGTTTTTTGAGCCGCTGACAATTCATGAATATCTCATTAACATTCAATTAAAATCAGTCATTTAATGGCTTCATTTCTTGACGAATGCCATAAAGGGGTCGAGGTTGGATCATGAAAACTGCGATATCCGTCCGTTTGGCTGGAGTCGCCTTGTTGACCATCATGCTGCCGGGTGCCAGTGCAGCCATTGGAGCGCTTCCCAAGCCGGAGCCTCCCGCCATCAAGGAATCCACCCCAGCCGCAAAGAACCAGGAAGTGACACTAAACGCCGTGAACCGGCAATGGCGCATCCAACCGTATCCCAAGCCAGCCCGAATTCAACGGTTGGGCAATTTGAGTTCCCAATCCTGGGAAACCCTTTCAGGATGGGGACGAAAGCCGCCTCAAGTAGAGACGGAAAGGTCCTCACCCATGCTTGAAGGCGTGGCTCTGATAAGCTGGGGCCATTCGACCTGGCATTGAATTGGAGCAGGTGTTTGGACAAAACCAGGTTGGACAGACCTATTGAGCGGATGTCCTGCCATAGCCAGGGAAAGATCCGGGGTACCAAGGCGGTGGAGCTTGCCTCCGCTTTGGAAAGCCCTTCTCCCTAAACTCCCCGACATCCCCCAGTCTGTTATAGTAAAAAGACTGTCCCGCCAGATGGAGTTTCGGAGATGGGCATAACAGTTTGGCATTCGCTAATTTGACTGGCTCTTTCGGGTTAAATTCGTGAGATTAAGGCATGCTTTCTGCCTTTTCACATTCATGAATCGCCTGGGCCGGGAAAAATCGCCTTACTTGCTGCAGCACGCCCATAATCCGGTGGATTGGCATCCATGGGGGGAAGAGGCTTTTGCACTGGCACGAAGGGAAAACCGTCCTTTGTTTCTCAGCATTGGCTACTCCACCTGCCATTGGTGTCATGTCATGGAAAGAGAAAGTTTTGAGGACTCCACGGTGGGAGCCTTTTTAAATGACCACTTTGTGAGCATCAAGGTGGACCGGGAGGAACGTCCGGACGTGGATAAAATCTACATGTCCTTCGTCCAAGCCGCGACGGGTTCTGGCGGCTGGCCCTTGAACGTGTTTCTCACGCCGGATTTGAAGCCTTTTTACGGGGGAACCTACTTTCCGCCGATTCCGCGCCATGGCCGTCCGTCTTTTTTGGATATTTTGCAGAGGGTGGCCAGCGCCTGGCAGGACCATCCCGGCGAGTTGCAAGGTTCGGCGGGGCAAATCCATGATCGGATGAAGGAATCGCTCGGGAGCCAAACTCATGAGGGTCATGAGGAACAATGCGAGCCGGATGGGTCAGCAATCCTGGTCAAGGGCATTTCCCTGTTTAAAAAGTGGAATGACCGGGATCATGGGGGATTCGGGGGCGCACCCAAATTTCCGCAACCCAGCCTACCGCAAAGCCTTCTGGCAATGTCAAAGCGTTTCCGGGATGCGGAAGCCGCAAGAATGGTGTGGCATACGTGCGACCGCATGGCGGCCGGGGGGATACATGACCATCTGGGAGGCGGTTTTGCGCGGTATGCGGTGGATGAGGCCTGGCTGGTGCCGCATTTTGAAAAAATGCTCTATGACAACGCCCAGCTTGCGCAACTTTACCTGGACGCCTGGCTTACCAGCGGAGATTCACGCCACCAGGCGGTTGTAAGAGACATCCTCGATTATGTCCGGCGGGACATGAGACATGAAGCGGGCGGGTTTTATTCCGCCGAGGATGCGGACAGCGAGGGTCATGAAGGCAAATTCTATTGCTGGACGCTGGAAGAACTGAAGGGACTGCTGAGCCCGGCGGAATTGGATGTGGCGGTGGGTTTTTACGGAATTACGGAAGAAGGAAATTTTGTGGACCACAGCCATCCCGATCCATTGCGGGGCCAGAACGTGCTACATGTGGAGGGGGTTTTCCCGGCAAAAGACCCCGAAAACCTCCGACTCTTGGAAACTGCAAACCATAAAATGCGGGAAGCCCGGCGCCGGCGTATCCGCCCGCATCTGGATGACAAGGTGCTGGCCTCGTGGAACGGCTTGATGCTGGGCGCCTTTGCCCGGGCAGGATGTGCCTTGGGCGAACCGGCCTACATCGAAACCGCCATTGATTGCGCGAGTTTTATCAAAAGCCGGTTGTGGGATGAAAAAAACCGGCGCCTGTGCCACCGATGGCGGGATGGTGAAACAGACAAGGTGGAACTCCTGGAGGGATACGCCTTTGTGCTGGCTGGCGTGATTCAACTCTATGAGGCAACCTTGGATGCCTGCCACCTGGATTTTGCCATTTCCCTGGCCCAATCCATGCTGGACCGGTTTGAGGACAGACAGCAGGGAGGGTTCTGGCAGGCTCCGGCGGATTGCCAGGATTTGATCCTGCGCATCAAGGATGCGGATGACGGGGCTGAACCCTCCGGCAACTCCATGGCTGTGCTGGCATTGCTTAAACTGGGTGAAATCACAGACCAGCTCCGGTTCACCAGGGCGGCAGAATCCGCGCTGAAATTTTTTGCGGGGCGAATGGAAAGCCAACCCCACTCCATGTCGGTGATGTTGCAGGCCCTGGATTTTCATACGGCAGAAAAACAGCGGGTGGTGGTGGGCGGCGACCCTGCCACACCGCAATTTAAAGCCATGATCCGTGCGGCCCACTCGGTTTATGCGCCGGAACAAACCGTCATGGGGACTGCCGGGGCGGTGCATGAATTCGCCGGTTCGCAGCGCACCACCGCAGCAGCCACGGCCTGGGTGTGCAAGAGGCAATCCTGCCTGGCTCCGGTGAATGACCCGGGGGATTTGCTCAAGATTCTGAGGGGCTGACAACTTATCCGCCGGCCTGCCAGACCGGGATGAACCGGTCGCCGGGCGAGGCTGGTCCGGGACAATTCATATGAACGACTTTGACGCGAGGTTTGGCGGGGTGGCGCGGCTGTATGGCAAGACGGGGTTGGAAAAATTGCAGGCCGCTCACGTGGCGGTGATCGGGGTGGGTGGAGTGGGTGTGTGGGCGGCAGAAGCCCTGGCCCGGTCGGGTGTGGGCGCCATCACCCTGGTGGACATGGACGAGGTTTGCGTCACCAACATAAACCGGCAACTGCATGCCCTCACCCACACCGTGGGCCAGCCCAAGGTGGAGGTCATGGCCGCACGGCTTCTGCAAATCAATCCCCAATGCCAGATCACCGCCCTGCCCGTTTTTTTCCATTCCGAGAATGCCGATTCCATTTTCACCTCGAAATTGGACTATGTCTTCGATGCGGTGGATAGTTTCAAAGACAAGGTGGGTTTGCTGCATGCATGCCAGAGCCGGAGCATCCGGGTGGTGTCAGCCGGAGCGGCAGGCGGTCGCAGGGCAGCCGACCAGGTGCGGATGGCTGACCTTTCAATAGTCACACATGACCGGCTTTTGGCAGGAGTCCGCAGGGAGTTGCGGCGGTTAAACAATCTGGATGGAGATCGGAAGCCGATGGGCATTGACTGTGTTTATTCCCCTGAACCGCCTGTGTATGCGCAGCCCGATGGATCCGTGGGGCCGGTGCGTCCGGAGGCGGAGCCGGGCACCCGGCTGGACTGCAATGCCGGCCTGGGTTCAGCGGCCTTTGTCACGGGCGCCTTTGGATTCGTCGCGGCCAGTTGGATTGTAAGCCGCATCGCGGCTTGATCACGCAGGAAAGGTCCATACTGCGGCCCGTCATGCTTTTCCTTCCGTGCCGGAAGGAGACACGGTTGCAAAAAGGCGCTGGAAATTTGATTCCACCTGGGCGGCCATGATTTGGGGATCGAGGCCCAGGAACCGCGCCAACTCTTCATAGACCACTCGCAAATTGGCTGGATGATTCAGGATTTGGCCCTGGTCAGTTTGCAGGAGATGGCTGGAAAGCGGGGAAACCAGGGGCTGGTTGGGGGCATCCGTCTCTATTAACAACCGGTCTGGAGGGACATGGCGGAATGTTTCCCTCAGCCGGGTTTTGCGCGGATTCAGAAAGGAGCCGGAGAAACTGAAATAGGCCCCCAAACGGTGGAGTTCTGGAATCCATTCCTGGGAACCGCCAAAGCTGTGAAGGAGCCATCCGCATTGCGGGCCGGGATTGGCCCGAACCAAATCCATGAGGCGTCCCCAAGCGTGCTGGCAGTGAATACTGGCAGGGCGATTAAGGCGGCTGGCCAGCCGCCATTGAACCAGGAAAGCCTCCTCCTGGCCGTCATAGGACAAGCCCTGCTTGGAGCGGTCCAAACCTATTTCCCCCACTGCACTGGCCGGGTCTTGGAGGTATTGCTCAAGCTGCGCCAGCCATTCATCCGATCTTTGGTCCAAAAACCATGGGTGACAGCCATAACAAGGCACCACTTCAGAATGGCTGCGGGCCAGTTGTTGGACTGCCGCCCAATCCGCCTCGCACGAACCATTCACCACGGCACGCACCAGACCGCTTTCCAAAGACTGCCGCAAAAGGTCCTCCTGCCGCCCCGCCAGGCGGGGGTCTTGCAAGTGGTTGTGGGCGTCATAAATTCTCATCACGGTTTTATCATCTCATGATTTGATCATCGCATTTATCGCGCTCATCGCGCTCCAAAGAGCGAGGGCGAGGGTGCTTGTCTTTTCAGGGCGCTCTTTCAACCCGGTTGATTGGGGATGCCCGTGGCTGGATTGCCGTCAGGATCCTGGGCGGCAGCTTGGGCTGCGAATTCACGGATTAATTGGCGAACCCGGTGGAGGGAATGGCGGCGGTTGGGAGTCAGGTGCTGGGTAATGCCCATGCGAAGGAGAAAATCGGGTTCGAATGCCAGCACTTCGTTGGGAGACAGGCCGCTGTAAAAATCACAAAGAAGGCCGGCCACGCCTTTGACGACGAGTGAATTCGAGTCGGATTCAAAATGGCACAGACGCGCATCGAATCGGCTCACCATCCAGAGCCGGGCCAGACAACCTGGCACCATGTTTGAATCCACCCGCAAATGCACGGGCAGTCCGGGCCTTTGCCGCGCCTGCTCCATAACCCACTCCATCCGCCGCAATCCCTGGGGGAG
>DAIDJC010000131.1 GCA_027451565.1 Limisphaerales bacterium
CCCTTGATAAAATTTGCTGTGCCGCATGATGACGAACGAGGTCGAAATGACCGCCAGCATCATCACCAGACTGCCTGCGAACAGCTTGAAAATCATCATTGGATCAATGAAAACTGAATCTGACACCTCATGCCAGAAATGTAAAGGCCCGTCACCGGGGGGAGGCCCAGGTTGTGAGACAAAATTCTTCAAATTGCAAAAAGCGGCATGTTTTTTGAAATAGTATCTAGAATTCCAGTCATATTATGAATCCCCCCGACAAAACTCGCCTGCTCCAACAAATCGCCACCATTGACGCCATGGAGCGGGGAAAACTCTCCGCTTATGGCTTCAAAGAGCGTTCAGATGTCTCCGGCCCCTACCACAAGCGCCAGTATTGGCGGGACGGCAAAAATCACACCCGCTACGTTTCATCGAAGGAACTCCCCGCCGTGGAGGCGGCTCTGGCTGGTCACGCCCAGTTTCGACAACTGACCGAGCCATACGCCGATTTGATCATTGCCGAAACCCGCTAAAATATTGCGGGCTCAAAAAAAAGCTCTCCCGCCGAAAATCTGCCTGGCCCAGGAAGAAGAAATCCAACGACTGATTACCGGTTTTCAAGCACAGGAGGTCCAAGGCAGTGCCGTCGCCCAATTGGAGGTCTTGGTGCGCACGGCGGTTTTCAAATCTGGCAGGAGCGGGAGGCCCAACCCGGCCCCTGCGATGCCCCGATTCTCTATGTCAACGAGGACGGCACGGGCATGCCGATGGCCCCCGAAGAACTCAAGGGGCGGCGCGGCAAGCAGGCCGACGGCAAGGCCAAAACCCGCCAGGTTTACCTGGGGTGCGTGTTCACCCAGCACCACACCAATGACCAGGGCCATCCGGTGCGAGACCATGAATCCACGACCTATGTTTCCAGTTTCCAGTCCATTGACGCGTTCGGCCCGCTGTTGCGCCAAGAGGCCCTGCGCCGCAGTTTGGGCAGTGCGGGCAAGGTAGTGGTGCTGATTGATGGGGCGGCGGGCTAGGAAAACATGGGGCGGCTCTGCTTCAAGGACTGCCTGCAAATCGTGGACTTCTATCACGCCCTGGAGCACACCGGTCTGGTGCCGGACCAAACGGCTGCTCAAAGACAAGGTCCAGGCCTAGATCCAAGAAACGCGTCAGCAATGCGCCGGTCAACCCTCAGCCGCAGCCGTGGAGAAAGATTTGGGCTACTTCGTCCGCAATGTGGACCGAATGCAGTATGCCACCTTCCGGGCCGCAGACTACTTCATCGGTTCGGGCGTGGTGGAAGCCGGTTGCAAGACCGTCATTGGTGGTCGCTGCAAACAATCGGGTATGTTCTGGTCGGAGTCCGGTGCCCAAAACATCCTCGCCCTGCGCTGCATTCACAGCAGCCGCCGATTGGATGACTTTGGGAAATACAGACTCAATGAGCAGGCTGCCAGTAACAATAGCCTGCTGCTGGCTGCCTGAGTGAAGAATTTTGTCTCACACCCATGAATTTTCAGGCCCCCATTTTGGCATGGTCAGCAGGTCTGTTTCAGGTAAACTTGTTGGCACAAAAACATTGAAATCGCTGGTTCATATCGAAAAAACCCGGTTGGAACGCGCCTTCCTCGTGGGCGTGGAGATCAAGTCAAACGGCAGGTCCGGCGTAAAGGATTCCCTGGCTGAGCTGGCTGAACTCGCCCAGACTGCGGGGGCGGAGGTGGTGGCAGAGGGCATTCAAAAGATGGATAGCTTCAATGCCGCCACGTTCATTGGCCCGGGCAAAGCAGGCGAATTCAGCCGATTCTGCAAAGATCAGGACGTGGACACGGTAATATTTGACGATGAACTGTCGCCCGCCCAAAGCCGGAACCTCGAAAAAATTTTCAACTGCAAGGTTTTGGACCGAACGGCATTGATTCTGGACATTTTTGCACAGCGGGCGCGAACCCGGGAAGGCAAACTTCAGATTGAACTGGCCCAGTTGCAACACCTCCTGCCAAGGCTGACCCGGTTTTGGGGACATCTTTCACGTCAATCCGGCGGGATTGGCATGCGCGGGGGCGAAGGCGAATCTCAATTGGAAGCCGATCGCCGCAAGGTATCCGAGCGGATAGACCGAATCCAGCGGGACCTGGACATGGTGCGGCGGCAACGTCAGACCCAGAGGGCCGGACGGCAGCGCAGCCAATGGCCCCTGGCCTCGATTGTAGGATACACCAACGCCGGCAAATCCACCTTGCTCAACCAATTGACAGGGGCGGATGTTCTTGCAGAGGACCAGTTATTTGCCACGCTGGACCCGACCACCCGGCGGCTGCGGCTGCCCACCAACCAGAATGTGCTGCTGACGGACACAGTGGGGTTCATCAAAAAACTGCCCCATGGATTGGTGGAGGCTTTCAAAGCCACTCTGGAGGAGGTGGTCCAGGCAGATTTACTGCTGCATGTGGTGGACACCAGTCATCCGCAGGCCGAAGAGCAAATCATGGCAGTCAACTCCGTTCTGGCCGAAATGGGAGCGGTTTCCAAACCCACCCTTATGGTTTTAAACAAAGTGGATCAGCCGGTCGAAGCCGCCGCACTGCAAAGGATTCGCGACCTGCATCCCGGGGCGGTGTCCATTTCAGCCAAAACCGGTGAAGGCATTCCATCCTTGCTGGCCGAGTTGGGCACCCAGTTGCGACCGGTGCGCGACCTGGTGGATTTGAAGATCCCGCATGAGTCCGCTGCGGTGATTGCCCGGCTGCATGCCGTGGGACAGGTTTTGGAGCAAAAGTATGCCGCCAAACATGGACGCTTCAAGGCCCGCATTCCCCCCAATTTCCAGGCGGAATTTGCCCCTTTCCTGGTTCCAGCCAAATAGCTTTAACTACTGAAGCATGGACAGAAAAATTACCGCGATGGACTGCGGGATTTTTCGGCCTGGACAAGGCTTTGGTGGGGCGCCGTTTTGAAAACCCCGCAACGGACCCGAAACGTCGCCCCCCAATACAATTGGCGGAGAGGGAGTAAAAAGCGGTGGGTTTGCGATGGCTTTTAATCCGCGCGGAAGGGCTTTTTATTCTGGTACAACTGAAGTTTTTTTTCGTCGTTCAAGGCTTGGTGGATGCCGGGATCCCCCAAGGATAGCTCCAGGTTGATGGCTTGTTGCTGCCAGCGGATGGCATCGGCAAAATCATGAATTTCCGCGCAGGCGGCGGCATAGACCGAAAGCGGGAGAGGATGATTCCAGTGGGTCAGGTTGCAGGCCTGGCGGGCATTGATGCAAGCCAGGGGGCCGTCCCTGAACCGGGCCGCCTTGGCGGTGGCTAGAATTGCGGCCAGGTTGTTGTAGCCCAGCCAGCAGGCTTTGTCGGACCGGATTGCGTCCAGGCAATGCTTGATGCCCCGGCGGTATTCATGATCCCAGCCCGCCTCCAATTCGCCGCAATGGGCCAGGACCATGGCATTCGTGCATCCAAGATCAATGGCACGATGATAATCCTTCAGAGCCAGGCGGGCTTGGCCGCTATACAGGCGGCAATCCCCCCGGGCAGCCACCAAAACCCAATCGGTGGGTTGATCTTTCAACGCCAGGTTGAAATCCGCCTCTGCCAGGGCGTATTCACCCAGCGCAAGTTCGGTGCGTCCGCGCAAAACCACCAGATTGGGTGAAACGTGGTCATGAAGACACTGGTTCAGATCAGCGAGTGCATGCGGGTAATCGCCCATCCGGTAATAGACATGAGCCCTTCCCTCATATGCATCACGGTTTCCCGAATCAATGGCCTCACTGAAAAGGGCCAGGGCCGATTCATCATTGCCTTGGCGGTAAGCAGCCACGGCATCGGTGAGTAGAGCGCCCACACTGGCTGCCCGGGCAGAATCCTGGGGTTCAGCCATGCCCACGGAAAGCAAAACCAGGCAGGCCCAGCGCCATGGAACCGGGCCGATGCGCGCGGCCTTGGACAAAAACCGATTCGCGGCCTCGGCGCATTTCCTGTTAAAAGCTTCAAGCGCAGAAGGCTGCCCTGGTGATTTGACAGCTTTTTCTTTGGAGAAAAAGTTCATGAGGAGGATGATTGACGGCTGGCAACAAGAACTTCCGCCTTGTTTTTGGCAATGCCATTGGCGGGCAGCACCCCACGCCAGAAAACATTGGGGTAAACAAGAGAACCACGCCCCAGGATGCTGCCAGGGTTCAATACGGCATTGCAGCCCACCTCCGCCCGATCACCAACGAGGGCGCCCATTTTTCGCAGCCCGGTGTCCCATTTCTTTTTTCCCGACACAACCAGAACATTGCCCGGAAGCAAACGAAGGTTGGATATTTTGACCCCGGCGCCGAGATGCGCGCCGAATCCCAGGATGGAATCGCCTATGTAATTGTAATGAGGCGCCTGCGCGCCGTTGAACATCCAGGCATTTTTCAATTCAGACGCATTGCCCACCACGCAATCGTTTCCGATGATCACATTTTCCCGGATGTAGGCATTATGCCGGATCCGGCAGTTCCGTCCGATCAAGGCGGGTCCCTTGATCATGGCCCCGGGCTCGACTTCAGACCCATCGCCAATCAGGACATCGGGGCCGATGATGGCACCGGGGTGGGATTGCTGGATGGATGAAGCGGTCTCGGCGCGGCTGGCGGGAATCTTCTTCTCCAAGTATGCCCCAATCCGCTGAAGAGCTTCCCAGGCATGCGTGACCCCGTCGAACAGCCCGGGGTGATCGGTCTGGGCCAGGTCAAATAAATCGGAAGGTCTGAACATGGATGGCATCGTAAAAAAAAGGGTGGCCGGGAGAAAGGCAAAACCAACCTGGCGGCAGGATGATTTGCGGGGCTGGATTTTTTTCATGAACACGAGAGTGTGACATGATAGACTGGGAGTGTGAACGATTTGACCATGGGACTGTTGAGCGCGTTGCTGGCCACCAACCAGCCCGCGGCGGTGAGCAATGTGATCCATCAACAAACAGGAATTTCGGTGAATATTCCCGGCCAGAAAGATCCTGAGACATTGGAATTGGAGAATATCATGAGGGATGATGACGATGCGATGGCGGAAGTGAATGGGTGGATCAGCACCAACGCCATACCCCTGACCAACCAGATTGCGAGGCTGGCTTTCCAGCAGCGCATCCGGGAACGTCTCAAGGTGGTTCAGGACGAGTACACCCGCTATTTGCGGAATCATCCTGAAAGCGCGCGCGGGTACCTGGCCTACGGCAGTTTTTTGAACGACATAGGGGACGAAACCGCCGCCCGGGCGCAATATGAAAATTCCCGGCAATTGGACCCCAAAAACCCGGCTGTCTGGAATAACCTGGCCAATTACTACGGCGAATACGGTGATGTGACCAACGCGTTTGCGGATTACGAGGAGGCGATACGCCTGGACCCCACGGAGCCGGTCTATTTCCAGAATTTTGCCACCACCGTTTATCTTTACCGCAAGGATGCCAAGGAGTATTACCACATAGACGAGCAGCAAACCTTTGACAAGGCGCTGGGGTTGTACCGGCAGGCCATGAAACTGGAGCCCGAGAACCTGGTGCTGGCCACCGATTATGCGGAGAGTTACTACGGCATCAAGCCCCTGCGCACGAACGACGCGCTGATGGCATGGTCCAATGCGTTGATGATTGCGCGGGATGACAATGAAAGGGAGGGCGTACGATTGCATTTGGCGCGGGTGAACATTGCGGCGGGTTTTTACCCGGAAGCAACCCGGCAACTCGATCTTGTGACCAACACCGCTTATGCCTCCATGCGCAGGGAGTTAAGGCGCAGCCTGGTGGAACATCAAAAAAACGCCAAAACCGCCAGCAATCCGGATGGCCGCAATTCGACCGCCACAAACCCCGCCCCAAGTGTTGCAGGCCCCCCGCCAAGCCCCTGAGATGGCTCTTTAAAACCGCATTTGCATTTAAAATTTCCCGCTGGACAAATATCATTAGAATGCAAATTTAGATTTCAGCAACTTCACCATGAAAACAACTTCCCTGGCATTGATATTTTGCCTGGCGGCCCGCCTTGCTGCGGCAGATGACATTACGACATTGGACGGGCAACAATTCAAAAATGTGCGTGATGTGGCCGTAAAACCCAAAGGCTTGTTTTTTGTCATAGGGGACGGATCCGAAATGAAGGGGGTCACCGTGCCCGTGACCAATCTCCCGCCAGATATCCAGGAAAAATACCATTGCGATGGCTATTCGCAGGGAATGCTTGCAGCACGCTACAACCAGGTGGTTTATCTCAGCAAAAGCATGGCCTTCTCGCTGGACCAGCTTGATGCTGCCAAGAAAAAAGCCAAGGCTGAGGGCAAGCTGATCGGTTTCATTCTGGTTTGGGACGACTTTTTCGTTCCATCACGCCCGGCGGGAGATTACAGCAACAACGCCCTGGCGCATTTTTACGATGTCTTTCACAACAATTTGGTTCTCGTCTTTGTCAGCCACGAAAGGGAACTGGCGAGTGTGCCCGATGCGGTAAAACAGGGTTTTAATGGCCCGGATGAAGGCGGCTACGCCCCCTCCATGGCGGTGGTCACCTCTGATTGCTCCCATTACGTCTGTGAGGTGCCTTACGGCAAAAAGGATTTCGCTGGCCGCGAAGCAATTTTCCGCCAAAAAATCGCCTTCATTAAAAAGCACCTTGCCGACAGCGCAAACGATTAGGGTGGCGTAAGTAAAGCGCGCCAACAAAGCGCAAGGTTTTCCGGTTTTTGGCGCAAATGAGCATCCGTTGTCCTTTTCGAAATGGATCTTAAGGACCCACACGACAGGCAGGTTCGTTGCCCGGGCCCGGGCATGGCCCAAAAATCCAACAGCGCAAATTGATGGTTTTTTAAGGGCAAACACGCTAGGATGCACAGTGATGAACTTTTATGATCAATTAAAATATGATGACAACGGCTTGATCCCCGCCATCATACAGGAGGAGAAAACCGGACGTGTGGTGATGTTTGCATGGATGAACCGGGCTTCGCTGGAGAAAACCCTGGCCACAGGCAAAACCCATTTTTGGAGCAGGTCCCGAAAAAAATTCTGGATGAAAGGCGAGGAGAGCGGCAACACGCAGTCGGTGAAAAATATCGCCCTGGATTGTGATGCGGATGTGCTGCTCATTCAAGTGGAGCAAACGGGCGCGGCCTGTCACGAGGGGTATCACTCCTGTTTCTTTCGCACCTTGGACGCGAAGAGCGGACAGCTCCAGGTCACCGACGCCAAACTTCAGGATCCCGGTGTGATTTACCGGAAAAAGTAACCGGAGGCCTGCGGCAAACGGACGCGTGACGCGGGCCGGCAGGCCTGGGTTTGCGCCCAAATCCATTGTCAAGGCGGCGCAGAAAAGGCATCCTGAACAGCAGCCATGTATTCACCCACACTGGAACAATTCAAGCAGCTTGCCGCCCAAGGCAACCTGATACCGGTCACCCGCCGCATTTTGGCCGATTTGGAAACGCCGCTGTCTGCCTATCGCAAAATACGGGGCGCCGGCGAATCCTTTCTTTTTGAGTCTGTTGAAGGCGGGGAACATATTGGCCGCTACTCTTTTGTGGGATGCAATCCCAGGGCCATTGTGAAGCAGACGGGGAAGCGGGTGGAAGTTCGTGAAAACGGGCGGGTGACCGCCAGCCATGAAGTGGGACGGGATGTTCGTGATGGGTTGGAGGTGGTTCAACGGGTGATGAACCAGTATAAACCGGTCACCCTGCCCGGGCTTCCCCGGTTCACCGGGGGCGCCGTGGGGTTCATTGGTTATGAATTCATCCATGACATTGAACCTGTTGTGCCCAGACCTATCAGGGATGAATTGGGCACACCGACCCTTTATTTTCTTGTGGCTGACGAACTCCTGGTGTTTGACCGGGTGAACCAGACCATCACCATAGTGGTGAATGCGATTTTGGAAGGGGAAACCGACCCGGCCACGGCTTACGAAGATGCGTTGGCGGAAATAGAGCGCCTGATGGCCCTTCTGGAACAACCGGGCGACCAGAAGGTGGTGGACGCCGCCCCGGCAATCTTGCCCTTGGAATTCAGCTCCAACCAGACACCGGCGGATTTTCATGCCAATGTGGCTTCAGCCCGGAAATACATCCAGGCGGGGGATGTCATCCAAGTGGTGGGGTCCCAGCGCTTTTCCGCGCCCATACAAGCCTCGGCGGTGGATGTGTACCGCGCGGCCCGCAACATCAATCCCTCCCCCTATATGTTTTTGCTGGAGTTGGATGGTTTCTCGCTGGTGGGTGCCTCGCCAGAAATTCATGTGCGGTTTGAAGAAGGCAAAGTGGAGATACGCCCGATAGCGGGCACCCGGCGGCGTGGAAAAAACGCAGAAGAAGACCTGGCTTTGGAAAAGGAATTGCTGGCCGATCCCAAGGAGCGGGCGGAGCATGTCATGCTTGTGGACCTGGCCCGGAATGACATTGGAAGAGTTTGCAAATTTGGTTCGGTGCACGTCCGGGAATTGATGAGCATTGAGCGTTACAGTCATGTCATGCATATCGTCTCCCAAGTTGAGGGCCGTTTGGATGGGGATAAAACAGCCTACGACCTGCTGCGGGCCACCTTTCCAGCCGGGACAGTGAGCGGAGCACCCAAGATAAGGGCCATGCAAATCATTTCTGAATTGGAAAAAACCGCGCGCGGTCCCTATGCCGGGTGCGTGGGTTATTTTTCTTTTGGCGGCAACCTGGACACTTGCATCACCATTC
>DAIDJC010000132.1 GCA_027451565.1 Limisphaerales bacterium
AGACAAAGGAACAACGACAGTAACAAGACTGAGGGAAAACGGCAAAAAACGGCAGGCTGCCCGCAAAACAAAATCCGGGCAGCAGACGCCAAGGAGGTGGGGGTGGGGAACCCCGCTGAAGAAACGTGCTGCTACCCGAACAAATTTAATGTTGCAAAGAAGTGACGTTTTGTCAACAAACTAATTTGAAAAAACGGTGCTTTCCAATGCAATTCTGGCTTTGATTGGCGGTCGTGATTGACTAGATTCGTCCCGGGTGACGACACTTCTATCCAGCCCCTTGTTTCAATCCTTAAATCCGGCAGAACTGCGGGATTTGCAGGAAATTGCCCAGGAGCAAAACTATTGCGCAAACCAGGAGATCATACGGGCTGGAGAACCTGGAGACGGGGTTTATTTTGTAAAAACGGGCGTTGTGGAAATATCTGCTGGTCATGGCAATGCGCGTGTTTTCTCGCTTCTTGGCCCAACCGAGATTTTCGGTGAAATGGCGATCATTGAAAATCGTCCGCGATCTGCCACCGCCAAGGCGGTTGAACCCACGGTGGTTTATTTCTTGCCACGAAAGCAGATCCTGGACCTGCTGGAACGGTCGCCCTCCCTCAAACAGGCCCTGCTTCAGCAAATCAGTCAACGGTTACGGGCGTTCAATCAAGTGCATGTGCGTGAACTGGTTCAATCCGAACATTTGGCCATAATTGGCCGGTTGGTTCAGGGCATCGTACATGATTTGCGTGGGCCATTAAATTTAATCAATCTTTCCGCCGATGCCCTGGCCCTGGATGAGCACAAAGTGGAATCTCGTGTCAAGACGCAGAATCGCATCCGCAAGCAGGTGTTGCGAATCAATGATCTGGTCAGCGACATCCTCATATACACCCAGGGGCCGGCGGCTACCGATTCTCCGCCGGAGGTGAATTTTGCAAGTTTTGTCAGGGACCTGGCTGTGGACCTGGAGGAGGAGGTATCCATGCGATCCTGCCGTTGGGAGATATCCAACCCCCCGCCGCATGCATGGGTGTGCATGGACCCCCGCCGGTTGAGCCGGGTCTTTTTTAACTTGGTGACCAATGCCACGGATATGATGCCGGAAGGAGGCCGGATAATTCTTGGATTTGAGGAGGAAGCAGGAGAAATCATCACCAGCCTGGCCGACACCGGGCCTGGCATTGCCCCGCAAATAGCCGACACCCTTTTCCAGCCCTTTTCCACCCATGGCAAAACACGTGGGACGGGGCTGGGCCTGGCCATCTGCAAAAAAATCATTGAGGAACACGGCGGCAGGATTTGGGTGAAAACCTCGACAAAGCATGGCGCCACCTTTTGTTTTGCGCTTCCCATCTCCAGGCCGGGCCAGGAACCGGACCCTGTTGTTGCCGGGCAAGGCTCTGCCAAAATGAACAAGCCATGAAAAAAGCGATTCAATATCCAGCCTGCAGGTTTGAAATCCTGAATGATTTTTTGGCAGGGGCCGCGAAAAGTCGCATGATTGCAGCTTTTGATGGCATAAAAGCCGGAAAAACATCTCCTTTGTGAACCGCATTCGATTGCTTTCCGATCAAGTGGCCAACCAGATTGCCGCAGGCGAAGTCGTGGAACGTCCCGCCAGCGTGGTCAAGGAGTTGGTGGAAAATTCGCTGGACGCGGATGCGTGCCGGATTTCCGTGGAAATTGGGGCGGGTGGGCGGAGCCTGATCCGGGTGACGGACGATGGGTTTGGGATGAGTCGGGATGACGCGCTGCTATCGTTGGAGCGGCATGCCACCAGTAAAATAAGGCGTGCCGAGGACCTGGCATCCATTGTCACGATGGGATTTCGCGGGGAGGCTGTGCCGAGCATAGCCAGCGTGAGCCGTTTTACCCTCATCACCCGGGAGCGCGATAGTGAAACACCCGAGGGCACCCAGGTGGTGGTGAATGGCGGCACCATTGCCGAGGTCAAGGCGGCTGCCGGGGCGCCTGGCACAAGCGTGGAAGTGCGACAGCTTTTTTTCAACCTGCCCGCGCGCCGCAAGTTTCTGCGCACGGAGGAGACGGAGGCGGCACATATCCAGCATTACCTTACCCTTGCCGCGCTGGCGCACCCGGACGTTTCGTTTCTTTTCATCAAGGATGGCAGGAGCGTCTGGCAACTGCCGGCCATTGGATGCGATGCCACGCCTTCCAGCCGCATAAGCGCATTGAGGGAAAGGCTGAGAGCCTTGATGGGCGAGGAACAGTTGCTACCCGTCCATTTCATCCGGCAAATGGCGGATGACTTTCCGATGCCTGATGAAAATGACATTTTTGAAACCGCGCTGCCGGAAAAACCGGTGGATGCGGCTATTAACCTGCCTGGCCAGCTCAGGCTTTGGGGCTTGATCGGGGCGCCTGGGATTTCCCGGAGCACGCGGGACGGGCAGTTTGTTTTCGTGAACCGGCGTCCGGTGGAAAACCGCGGCATCAACTATGCCTTGATTGAAGGTTACCATAATTCCCTGATGAAAGGCCGTTACCCGGTTTGTTGTTTGTTCCTGGAGATTCATCCGTCGGCGGTGGATGTGAACGTGCACCCGTCCAAGCGGGAGGTGAAATTCCGTCGTGAATCCGAGGTGCGCAAACTGGTGGCTGATGCCATTCAAGACGCTTTGCTTTCCTACCATGCGCAACGTCCCAGACCGGGTGGGATGAATCGAGGCCTGGTTCCCGCATCCGGAACGGAGAAGGGGATTGATACTGCATCCGCCCCGGAACAGCAGGTCCTGCTGCCCGTGCCGGGCGCTGGCGCGGTGCCGCTGCCAAAGTCGGAAACCCTGCCCGAGGACTTTCATAAACCATCAATCAGGCAATCTGCGGAAAGGGTTCAGGCAAGCCCGCAGCCCTCACCCACGGCTCCGATGGCTGCCATCTCGTCCAGTTCAGGAAAGCAGGCGGCTTCCACAGCAGGCGAAACCACATTGCCGCAATTGGCAGCCGGACAGGCGGGCGGCAGCCGTCTTGGAACGAATAGTCAGGGTGCCAATCCGCATGCGGCAGGTGTGACTCCGCTTCTGAACGTTCCGCTGCGGCTGATCGGGGTGGTGGGACGATTGTACGTTTTGCTGGAGTCAGACCGTGGTTTGGTTGTGCTGGACCAGCATGCGGCCCATGAGCGGGTTTTATTTGAACAGATGCGGACACGCCTGGAACAGCAGGGGACCGTGGCCTCGCAAAAACTGCTCCTTCCTGAAACACTGGAACTGCCGCCACGCGACGCCCAGTTTTTACGCGAGCAATTGGCGGCTCTGACGAGGCTGGGAGTGGGGTTGAGCGAGTTTGGGGAACGCACCTTTCTGCTGGATTCGCTTCCGCCCTTTGTGCGAACCACGGACCCGCGCAAATTTGTTCTCGATTTGGTGGACGAATTGAGGGCGGCTGGGCGTGAAGTAAACCTGACACGCTTGGGGGAGCACACCGTGGCCAAGACCGTTTGCCGGCACGCAGTCAAGGCCAACGACCACCTGGCCGGGGCCGAATTGGAAAACCTGATTGCGGACCTCCGGCATTGCGCCATGCCTTATACCTGTCCGCATGGCCGTCCCACGCTGGTTGAAATGAACTTTCGCGAACTTGAAAAAAAATTTGGCCGGACACTTTAGCGGCCTTGAATGGCTCGGGCAGGGAAAGCCAACAAAAAGCCAGATAACTGTTGCATTCCATGGTGTTTTGGATAGAATGAATCTTAGTTAAGGGCGTATCTAATTACAGAAAAAAACGTGCTCCCGCCTGAGGAGCCTAAAAACATGAAAAATAATATCCAATCCATCACATCCGCAATTGGTTGTCTGTTGTTGATCACCGGCTGCGCGCAGCAGCAACAACAAGGGAAATACAATGCCGCTCCGGCACAGGTTTCCACGCCTGCTCCCGCCCCCTCGGCCAACATCGCCTATTTCCCCAGTGGCAGCATTCAGGGGAGTGGCTTGTCTGTCGAAAAAACGGCGCCTGCCCAGGTTTTGGTGGGGCAGCCTTATCAATATAGCTATGTGGTGAGCAACCTCACGGATGCCACCTTGGAAAATGTCGTGGTCATGGACCGCGTGACCAGCGATTTCACACCGTCGGATTCTGATCCTGCCGCTACGAGCACGGGAGATGGAAAAGCCAGTTGGAATCTGGGCACCTTGGCTCCCAAGGAAGGCAAGACCATCACAGTGAAAGGGAGCAGCGCCGATGAGGGAGTGGTCACCACCTGTGGCTGGGCGACTTACAACCCTGTGCTTTGCCAGGACATCCAAGTGGTGAAGGCGAATATTGCCCTGACCAAGACAGAGCCATCCGATGTGCTGATTTGCGATCCCATTCCGACCACGCTGACGGTGAAAAACACCGGTTCCAGCGCCCTGACCGGGGTTGAAATCACGGATAACCTGCCATCTGGGATGACTGCGGATGGCAAGAGCAGCCTGACCTTTGAAGCTGGCGCACTGGCCCCAGGGGCAAGCACCAACTTCCAATACAACGCCACGGCGACCTCGACGGGCAGCTTGGTGAACAATGCCAAGGTCACCTCAACCGAGGGAGTGACTGCGTCCGCATCTGCCACTGTCAACGTCCACCAGCCGGTTTTGGCGATTAGCTGCAAAGCCACGGACCAACAGTACATGGGCCGCAAGTTTGACGTGAGCTACACCGTTTCTGACACTGGCGACGCCCCGGCGGCTGGATCCAAGCTGGAGGTCATTGTTCCGGCGGGCTTGAATGTTGTTTCGGCGGGAACCGGCCAGGCGGCGAATGGCAAGATTGACTATGACCTTGGAACCGTGGACACCAACAATCCACAGACCGTCAGCGCCACCTTTACCAGCGCCACTGCGGGCACATTCGATTTTGCCGGAAGCGTGAGCGGATCCTGTGCCGCCGCCGCCTCCACCACCTGCGAAACCAAGGTGGTTGGCATTCCTGCCATCCTGCTGGAAAAATCCGACAACCCGGACCCTGTAGCCGTGGGCGACACCACTGTATATACTGTGAAGGTGACGAACCAAGGCACTGCGGATGATTCAAATGTGGCCATCAGCATCGTGGTGGATTCTGAATTGACTCCTGTGAGCAGTGATCAACCGGGAGCCACCATCAATGGCCAGACCGTGACCTTCCCGGTGATACCCACCCTGGGAGCCAAGCAGGCGGTTACTTACACGATTGTGGCCAAGGGCGTCACGCCGGGTGATGCGCACACCAAATTCATCCTGTCCTCAGCCAACGTGACCACCCCCATCACTGCGGAGGAAAGCACCACGGTGTATTGAGCCAGGGATTCTGGACAGCTTCAAAAGGCCGCCAAAAAAATTTGGCGGCCTTTTTTATTTTAAACTTTTTAGGGTTGAAAGATTGCGATTGCAAAACGGGCTTTTTGAGCGAATGCTTTGGCTCAGACAAAAGGAATCCGCCATGAAACCACTAAACCTGCCGTTGCTTTGGGTGCTCCTGTTCCTGCTCAACCTCACTGCCTGGGCCGAACCGGGGGAATCCCATCGGGCCACAGTCCTGGGAAATCCGGCCACTGCATTTGCCCCCACGCTGTTTACACCGTCCGATTTGCGCGCCCGCTTTGCCGATCCTGCCCTGCGCCCGGATATTCTGGATATTTTGAAACAATGGGGATGGACCGGGGATCCGGCGGACCTATTTGCAGCAGCAGCGACCCATGAGATAGTGGATTGGGACATCCCTGTGGGCGAGGTGATGCCATTCATGTCATCGCGGTCTCATGGGCACCCCGTTTGCTTGCGCAACGTGACTTGGGCCGGGTGGGACCCAATTCATGCCTATGCCTTTACGTTTGCCTCGACTGGACGGCTATGGCGGTGCATCACTCCCAAGCCATGCAGCAATTTTTTTGTTGAAGATCTCGGCCCTGTGCCTGTGGCCGGGCTGACCATGGATTGCAGCGTGGCCGACCAGGTTTCCATGGGTCATCTTTTGCAGGTCTGTCTTTCGATTCATAACACGGGCAATATTCCGGCCACAAATATCAGCGTGAACCTGCCCATACCGAAAGGCATTCCGGCCATGGATGCCACGGAGGGCGGAAACATCAACACAAACCAAGTCAGTTGGGTCATAGCCAACCTTGCACCGGATGGGACAAAAGAATTGTGCACGGCGCTTCGCCCGCGGAGCCCCGGGACAGTGGAGTTCAACTCTTCCGCGGTCTGCGAAGGGGTGCCTCCCCTTTCCTCCTCCTGCTCAACAGAGATAATAGGGTTGCCTGCCTTGTTGCTGGAGAAATCCGACAACCCGGACCCCGTGGCCGTGGGTTCAAACACTTTGTACACGGTCAAAGTCACCAACCAAGGCTCTGCGCCGGATCGCAATATAGCCATCACGATCATTGTGGATTCCCAACTGGCGCCTGTGACGGCGGATCCTGCGGAGGCCATCATCCAAGGCCAGACGGTGACATTTCCGGTTGTTGCCTCGCTGGCAGCCAAGCAAGTGGTGACCTGCACCCTTATTGCGCGCGGGGTTCAAGCAGGCGATGCCCACACTCGTTTTGTGGTCAACTCTCAGATGCTCAGCTCGCCCTTGACGGCTGAGGAAAGCACGACGGTGTACTGACTTTTTTCCGGGGTTCAATTTCCATGTGGCGCGTGTGGGCATGTTTGTTGACGCTGGCGCTGGCCAGTGGGTGTGCCACCGTGGAGAACGAGGAAAGCCAGCGACGGGCCGTGGAGGAATTGACCGCGCGACTGGAAAAATTGAGGCCCTCAGTGGATGATTCAGAAGCCAAAGCTGCGGCAGAGGCGGCGGTGCGTTATCCGCTCTTTCTGGCGCAAAAATGGAAAGTCACGCCCCCGGCCATTTTCAACAACATGCTGGTCAATGCCGGCATTCATCCGGACGGGCTGTGTTTTCAGTGGGCGGACGCCTTGACCGAAAAAATCATAAGCCTGCACCTGCGGACGCTGGAATGGCATCGTGGAGTGGCCCAATTGGGCACCTCGCACGAGCACAGTTGCCTGGTGCTCACTGCGGTGGGCCAGCCATTTGCCCAAGGGCTGGCCCTGGATGCCTGGCGCCATTGCGGGCGGTTGCATTGGGCCGGGGTGCTTCACGATGATTATTCGTGGAAAGAAGTTTCACTGTCACCATCCTACCTTGCGGAACTGGAGACGGGCGCCCGGGAGATGGAAGATGAGAGCAGCAGGGGCGCTTCCAATTAACGGGTCTCAAAGGAGCCGGCTTTGATTCCCGCCAGGTGGCGGCAGGTTCAACTTGCGGTAGCTTAACTCCGTTGCCACGCGGCCCTGCGGGGTTCGGTTCATGAAACCTTCCATGATCAGGTAAGGCTCATAAACCTCCTCAATGGTATCCGGTTCCTCGCCCACGGCCACGGCCAGGGAATTCACACCCACAGGCCCACCGCCAAATTTGACGATGATGGCCTCCAAAATCCGTTTGTCCATTTCGTCCAGTCCGTTTTCATCAATTTCCAACATGGCCAGGGCGCGGTCTGCCACCGGCACGGTGATTTTGCCATCCCCCCGCACCTCGGCATAATCGCGGACCCGGCGAAGGAGGTTGTTGGTGATGCGGGGAGTGCCCCTGCTGCGGCGGGCTATTTCCCGAGCGCCGTCGGCTTCTATATGCACACCGAGCAACTGGGCCGACCGGAGGACGATTTTTTGCAGATCGGGAGCGGAATAATAATCCAAGCGCTCGCGAATGCCAAAGCGCGTGAGGAGAGGGGCGCTCAGCAAACCGCTGCGGGTGGTGGCGCCAATGAGGGTGAACCGGGGCAGGTTGAGACGCACACTTCGGGCGTTTGGCCCCTGGTCTATGATGATGTCCAGCTTGAAATCCTCCATGGCTGGATAAAGGTACTCTTCAATGGTTTTTTGGAGGCGATGAATTTCATCAATGAACAGCACATCCCCCTCCTCCAAATTGGTGAGCAAACCAGCCAGGTCGCTGGCTTTTTCGATAGTCGGGCCGCTTGTGGCCTTAAGGTTGGCGTTCATGGCCTTGGCCAGGATGTTGGCAATGGTTGTTTTGCCCAAGCCGGGCGGACCATTGAGAAGGATGTGATCGAGAGCCTCACCCCGGCGCGATGCAGCAGTCACGGCTATTTCCAGGCGTTCCTTGACCCTGGCCTGGCCAGTGAAATCTGAAAACAGCGATGGACGCAGCGTCATTTCCAACGCTGCATCGGGCTTGTTCAAACTAGCCACCTGTGGTTCAGGCATGAGACCCTAGCTTGCGCGAGCCGACTCCAACCGGCAAGCGAGATTCATCCGCAATTCCGATCGGCCACCTCCACTCGCAGCCCGGCACGTCAAAGGCAACTGTTTCCCCGGCAGCCATGGATGCACTCATTTCAATATAATTTGCTGGAAAATCAAAAAAAGGAGGACCATTCTGAGGCACTCATATGGATCCCAAGAAATGGCTGGCTTGCGGCATTTGCCTCTCCATGTTTTTAATTTTCATTCCCGGCGCCTTGGGGAACGAGGCCCACATTCAGCTTCCTTCATTGGACGGGCCTGTCTTTTCCGGCAGTGGGTTGACAGGGCGCTCCCTCTTGGGGATGGGTTTGGCGCTTTGCGTGGCGGGGGCGATTTTTGGGTTGTGGGAATACCGCAAAACACGCCGCCTGCCTGTGCACCCCGCCATGGCTGCTGTTTCAAATGTCATCTGGGAAACCTGCAAAACCT
>DAIDJC010000133.1 GCA_027451565.1 Limisphaerales bacterium
AAGCCGTCGTGACGGCTGAGCAGGAACTGTAGCGGCGCGGCGCGGTCCGGTCGGCTCAGACCGTGTGCCACCAGCATCACCCACACCCAGCCGGCGTGCAGGCCCATGCTCGCGGCGGTATTGCCCGTGATGGCGCGCACCAGGGCCAACACGACGCCTACGGCCGTGAGGCATAGGAAGGCGTCGGCGATGTCGAGCGGGTGTGCGAACGCGCGCAGCGTTCCGCCGAGCAGCGCCACGCCACTCCACGGACCGAGCGATGCGTGCGCGATGTGAGCGACACCCAGAAAATGCGTCGCCGCGAACACGACCGAGGTGAGTGCGACGGCGGCGAAGGTGCCCGACTCGCGCTCGATCGCCGTGAACATCGCGCCGCGCAGGGCGGTCTCCTCGATCAAGCCCACCGCGAGCCCGCTCAGCAGCCGCTTGGCGATGAGCGCGACGAGCGCCCCGGTGCCGTAGCGCGCCGCCGGCTGCCAGTCGAGCAGTCCGAGCCCGGCCATGCTGCCGGTCACCGCGCACATGGTGAGCACGCCGATCACGAGCGCCAGTGCGAGCTCGCGCAGGTATGCGCGCCGCGACGCGGCGAAGCCGAGACTGCCGCGGTCTGCGAGGCCGAGGCGCCGGGCGAGCAGCAGGAATCCGAGCAGGAAGCCCAGCATGCCGATCCGCTCGCCGATGCGGTGAAAGGGGAAGCCGATTCGGACCGCGCCCATGAGCAGTCCATTCACAAAGCCATAGCAAATCCCACAACCCAACCCTAAAAAAAACCGGCCCCGATAAGGACGGACAAAAGCCCAGATCTGCCTTAAAAATTGAATCACGCCCCAAAATATGGCCATTTCACCGCCTCAGGGCGAGCCATTTTGCATCTGTCAATCGTCCCCAAACGTCGCCTTTTCATGCCCCTCAAACTGCCCCTCAAAAGCTTGACTCTTCCTCCGCCTGCCTTCACTTTCGCAAGTGTTCATCATCCCGTGGATATCAGCATCATCATTGTCACCTTCAACTCCTCCGGGTGTGTCAACGCCTGCCTGGAGTCCATCACCCGCCAGGTTGGCGCAAGCCACGAAATCCTGGTGGTGGATAACGCCAGCAAGGATGACACCAGGGATAAAGTCCGGAACTGGCCCTGTCGCCTCATTGTCAGCGCAGAAAACCTGGGATTCGGCAGGGGTTGCAACCTTGGCTTTTCTCAGAGCCAGGGCCGCTATGCTTTTTTTCTCAATCCTGACGCCTATTTGGACGGCCCAAAAACGCTGGCCCAAATGATCGAACGCATGGACGCCAACCCCTCCATCGGCCTTGCTGGGACTTCCGTCCTCTCGCCGGATGGCCAACCCGAAAGCCCGCCGGCATTGGATTACCCCGGCCAGCGGCATCTCCGCCATCCCCTGCCACCCTTGCCAGGTCAAATCGCATGGGTAATTGGAGCCAGCATGATCGTGCGCCGCTCACTCTTTGCAGAATTGCAGGGCTTTGATCCCTCTTTTTTTCTTTATTGTGAGGAAACCGAACTCTGTCTGCGCATCCGAAAAGCCGGATTCCAGATCGGTTTTTTTCCGGAGATCATCGTCAAGCATATTGGCGGCGCCAGCGAAACACCCGGAGACCCCTATCAGACTGCTTTCAGAAAAATGCAGGGATTGCTTCGTTTCCGTGAGAAACACTACGCCCCTGCCGACCGAAAACGCCTGGCGAAACGGGATTTTTATCGCGCCCGCTGGAGGGCGGCATGGAATGGATTCCTGAGCCGGGAAGGAAAATCCTCCGATGCCACGTGGCAAAAAGCCAGGTCCTACGCCGCCATCCGTGATGTTTCCCTAAGTTATCTCAAGCAAGGTCTGCCGCCTTCATAGACCCCTGCCCGGGTCAATTTCCAGACTCCGGCATACCATTGCCACATCCATTTGAAATGGCATTTGATGGCGGCTCGATCCAGCCTGCCCCTGCCCTGTCAGCGCTGCGTGCCTGTGCCCGCAGGCGGCTGCCAAATTCACATAGCAGCGGTTCATGTGACCGGGATGGTTCAATTCCAACACATATCCGCCGGGCGGCATGAAGATCATATTCACCAAACCTGCTCCATGAGGGGCGACCAGCCATTGTGCCCGGGACATTTTTTGGGCCTGCATGGAAAGGGTCATCCCCGCAGGCACAACGATTTCAAACCCGAGCGCAGCCAGGGACCTTTCCAATTCCGCCTCATTGGTGAGCGGGCGCCTGCCTTTTCCCTGCCGGGACAAATAAATCCGTTCGCCCTCCTTGCCAGCGCCACCATCAGCCTTGCACAAAAGCGATCGTATCCATGCCACTGCCCATCCAGCAGGTTCCTCCACCGGAAACGGCATGGACGGCACCACCAAACTATCATACGAATGCACCCGGCGCTTTTCACATCGTTCCAGTTTGCCCGCTGGAATCTTGAGCATCTCCATCATTTCATCCTGAAAAGGCGTGCTTTTGGCCGGCATCAAAACATGGTCAAACTCCTCAAATCCCGCCTCCATCAGCATTCTCCAACGCGGCAGGCTATCGAGAAGCCAGTGGTAATAGTTATCCGCATTGGCCACCCCCAACAACAGGGCACGGCCCTTGGTAAAACGCTTCAGCCGGAGACGCCGGCGCGTGAGGAGATAATGCTTTCCCGTTGATTTCCATCCAAACAAGCTCTGAACGCCGCCGATCACATGATCCCCGGCGGTTGCCGCCAAACGCAGGTCATCTATGATTTTGCCCCCGGGCAATTCCACCACCCGCAACCGGTGGCTGGGATTGGCACAACCGGTGAGTCTTTCCGAAATATCCACGCAGCGGGCACCGGGAACTTCAGCAGACACACGGTCCAAATCCAGCGGCTCTCCAACCGGGCTCCACATGCAGGGTAAAAACGATCTCATTGCAACCCGCCCAGCTTCAAGTTTGAAACATGACCTTGTCAAACCCCAAAATCCAGGGGCAAAACCCATCTCTCACCACCGAGTTGACTCATATTACGTAAGTGTTGCCGGATTGGGCGGTGGACGGTGAGTCGGGCAATTCCAGTCGGCTTTTGCCACGCTCAGGCATTCTCTTGTCCTTCAAGGGCAGAAACCCAAAACAACCACATCGAGCGCACATCATTGGTTGGGTTATCAATGGGACTTTTCTAAAGGGTTTTGACAAATTGATCACCAAACCTTGGCAGGACCAAGGGACACGGGTATGCTCAAGCCCATTTTATGGTTTCAAAGTTGATTGCAACGGCGGAAACCCCAGCCGCGCTTGGCTTTTCCATGCCCGCAGAATGGGAAAACCATGAGGCCACCTGGCTGGGATGGCCACACCATGCCTCGGATTGGCCCGGCAAACTGCCTGTCATCCCCTGGGTTTATGGTGAAATGGTCCGCAAAATCGCCGAGGGCGAAAAAATCAATGTGCTGGTGCGTCATCAGCGGGATAAACTCCAGGCCCAAAATGTGTTCAAAAAGGCAGGCGTGGATTCCCGGCGCATCCGTTTTGTGTTTCATCCCACCAATCGGGGTTGGACACGCGATACCGGGCCGATCTTTTTAAAAAACAGAAACAAGACTGCCATTGTTCACTGCCATTTTAATGGCTGGGCCAAATACCCGAATTGGAAAAAGGATGTTCGCGTGCCGGAAACTGCCGCCCGCTTGCTCGGCATGCCGCTTTTTCATGCCATCGCCGGCAAAAAACATCTTGTGATCGAGGGCGGCGGAATTGAAGTCAATGGCCGGGGCACCCTCATCTCCACGGAAGAATGCTACCTCCATCCGCGAATCCAGGTGAGGAATCCCGGCCTGACACGAGCCGGAATGGAACAAGCCTTGAAGGATTCATTGGGCGTGCGCCATATCCAATGGCTTTCCAAGGGCGCCAAGGGCGATGACACCCACGGGCATATTGACGATATTTGCCGCTTTGTTAATCCTAACACCCTGGTTTTGGTGCGTGAAAGGAATTCGCGCGATGCAAACCATCGCCCGTTGGAGGAAAACTGGGACCGGGTCAGGGATTTGCGGCTGGAAGACGGATCCAAACCCCAAGTCATCGAACTGCCCATGCCCACGCCTCTATGCTTCGACAAAGTGCGGCTTCCCGCCAGTTACGCCAATTTCTACATTAGCAACAGCGCGGTGATTGTGCCAACTTTCAACGATGTCAAAGACCGGACAGCGCTGGGAATTTTGGGTGATTTATTTCCTGATCGAACAGTGGTGGGAATTCATGCCGTGGACCTGGTTTGGGGATTCGGTTCCCTGCATTGTTTGACACAACAGCAGCCAGCGTGACGGCCTGCATGTGAGGCCCGGGACCGGGTTCATTTCGGGACCTCACATCCACATTATGCTTTCCCTTTGAATCTGCCGGATACGGAAGCCGGCCTAAAAATGTCGCCGGGTTTTGCCTGACACATTTTTGTGCCAAACCGGGTCGGGTTGAGTGAAGGCGGTTGGCCGCCGGTAAGTTGATTTTTTATTAGCGCTATATTCACAACCCCAGCCTCCGGTGACATTTAGCCGTGCGTCAACATGGAGTCAGCCGAAAAAACATTTGCCGCGCGGGGTGGAACGGTGGTTTTGAGAATTGACGCACAAAGCCGTGCGGCGTGGGGCCTTTGTCAGTGTGCAGGACTTGCTTCAGTCCATTGAGGCCCTCCTGTAAGCATGGACAGCAAAAGTCGAAGACACCCTCGCGAAATGGTGCGTGCCCGCTCCAAACTCGAAGTGATCCAACCCGGCAGCACACTGCCGCGACGTCGGCTAAAGAATAAGGATTAATGTGTATAACCATTTCAAGGACATGGCAAGCCCCCGTTTCTTGATCAAAGTGCTTTGAGAGTTTTCGTTCATGGTCTTGGTTGTTACTCACTGGCGCGTGCAGGGTGGGGCGAAGCCCCGACCGGAGCGCGCCATCACGCCGCGAATGCCGACGGCGACAGATATTCCAGCAACCAGTGCGGCCTCGCTTCGCGCTTCGTTGCAGCCACCAGAAATTGAGGCGTGGGAAAATACGGGGGCATGATTTGCAGATACATTTCCGGCTTCACGAAATGAAACTTGCCGTCCGCGACAAAGAAAGCCGCCGCCAGCAAGAGCAAAATGGTTTAAACCAATTTCATCTCTGAAGCTGGCGAGCATTTTCTTGCGCAAATAATTACATTAAATCCATCCGCATTTTGAAAAACATACAAGGTTTGCTTGCGTATATTAAAACAACCAGGCCGGTCTTGATTTGAAGTAGGGTAACACCCCATGGCACGGAAGCGGTTAGCCGCCTAATGTAATCGCTCTGGCAAAGATATTTCCTTTGCACACATTTTAAGAGAAAAAAACTATATGAAACGAAACTTGCAAATCATCGTCACTGTCTCGGTAGCCTCGGTTCTGGAGTTCTCGGCTCTGGCTCAAGACTCCTACAATTCCAAAATGGCTGAAAGCCAGTCTCCCCGTCAGAACATGACGCAAGAGAGTAATGACCAGTTGAAAGACACGGCAAAGGCCAGCGACATCATCGGGATGACCGTCAAAAATAATGAGGGCGAAAAACTTGGCAGGGTAAAAAATCTCGCAGTGGATGTCGAATCTGGCCGGATCGTGCAGGTGATTATTTCCAGCGGCGGATTTCTCGGCATGGGCGAAACGCTAACGCCGGTGCCGCCGGGCGCATTGCATCATGACATGGGCGAGAAGGTCCTTCGCTTGGACGCGAGCATGGAATATTTCAATGCCGCACCGAAGTGTGACACTGCGAAGTGGGACGAAGCCACTCAATCCAACCGGGTGAGCGAGGTTTATGGTTATTACGGGCAGCAACCTTACTTCCTCCAAGACGGATATGGAGCCGCCAATATGAGTGCGGAATCGTCCAATTCAATGCCCCGCAATATGGATGGCACCATCGAAACAGCGGACGGCCGTCCGGCGGAAACAGCGCATAATGTGGAAGTTGCGCGCAATGTCGAGGAGCAAAACGATAATATTTCAACACGCAATGCAGATGGGACTTGGACGCGGACTGATTACCAGAAAGGCAGCGGAGGAAAGTCGTCATGGTCAAATCTGGGTTATGTCCAGAAGGCAAGCAAGCTCATGGGCACTTCGGTGAACAATTTGCAGAATGAGAAAATCGGCACGGTGAGGAATTTCATAGTTGATTTAGCGGCTGGCCGTATTGTGGCCGTCATCATTTCATCCGGAGGATATATGGGAATGGACGGGGAGTTGAGCGCCGTGCCGCCGACCACGCTCACATTCAATTCGGAACATAATGTTCTCCAATTGGACACCTCAAAAGAAATGCTGGCCAATTCACCGCACTTCAAGTCGAACGAATGGCCCGATTTCAGCCAGCCCGGTTATGCCGGCGGCATTTATAATGCCTACAAAATTGAGCCTTATTTCAACACTAACGCGACTGCCCAGCAGGACAACACTTCCCGCAATGTGGGTGACCGTGACAGCAGCGCCTTGACGCCGCTCGACCAAGGCAACGGTCAGGCCGACATTGACATAACCGCGCAGATTCGCAAGGAAGTCATCGCCACGGATGGAATGTCCACGGACGCCAAAAACATAACAATCATCACCATGAATGGTCATGTCACCCTGCGCGGGCCGGTGGACACCGCCGATGAAAAACGTCAAATCGGGGACATCGCGAATCGCATCGCACAATCCAGTAACGTGGACAATGAACTGGAAGTCACGCAGACAACCACCAGCAGTCTTAACTAATTCAGTCACCAATAAACACAATCAAAGAAAGAAAATATTATGTCAAAAAAGTCTGTATTCTGCATCGCCACTTCCCGCCATCAGGCGGATAAAATTGTTGAACAACTTAAAGACGCCAGGTTTTCCAACAACGACATCTCGGCGTTGTTCGCCGATAAAGGCACAAGCCATGACTTCGCTCACGAAAAAAGCACCAAAGCACCAGAGGGTGCAGTCACCGGCGCAGTCACGGGTGGAGTCGTAGTCGGAGCGTTGGGATGGATCGCGGGTATTGGCGCTCTTGCCATTCCAGGAGTTGGGCCGTTCATTGCAGCGGGACCCATTATTGCCGCGCTGAGCGGTGCGGCCATCGGAGCAGCCGTCGGCGGCATTGCGGGTGGTCTTATTGGCCTCGGCATTCCTGAACTCGAAGCCAAGCGCTACGAAGGCAAGCTCAAGGAAGGCAACATTCTGATTTCGGTTCACACCGACAATTCAGAACAAATTTTGCGCGCCAAGGATATCTTCACCAAAGCGGGTGCCGAGGACATCTGCGTTACGGGCGAAGCCTCCACACCCGCGTCAAAGGAAAACAAAACGGTTGGTTCCAATTACCGCCGGGCCAAGGAAAGCTACGTTGCGCCCCGCAGTTAATTATTTACAACCATCATTAACCACAACAATAGTCACAAACAAAGAAAAATGAAAACACTCAAAGATTTATTTCTGGACGAACTCAAGGATATGTATGACGCGGAACATCGCATCATCAAAGCCCTTCCAAAACTGTCCAAGGCGGCGACTTGCGAAAGGTTGAGGACCGCATTTTTGGATCACTTCGAAGAAACCAAAAGACAGGTGACGAAACTGGAAAAGGTTTTCAAATCCTTCGGTGAATCCGCCAAGGCAAAAAAATGTGAGGCGACAGTGGGACTCGTCAAAGAATGCGATGAAATTGCCGCCGAAAACAAAGGCGAGCCGACGAATAACGCCGCGTTGATTTCTGCCGGTCAAAAAGTCGAACATTACGAAATTGCCTCCTACGGTTGCCTGCGTGAATGGGCAGAACTGTTGGGAAACAAGGAAGCCGCCAATCTGATTGAAGAAATCCTGGATGAAGAAAAGGCCGCCAATAAAAGGCTCATGGAATTGGCACGGGCCAACAGCAATGAAGAAGCATTGTCCGCCTGCGACGAAAAGGCATCGGAGAACGGCGCTGGAGACAAACGACCGGCGAATTTGCGCCGGGGTGTTCGTCCGGCTAATTCCAGACGCAAGCACGAAGAAGTGTTGAAATAAATAATGGCCCTGCAACCATATCAAAGCGGTTGCAGGGCTTTCAAACAATTAATCAATAATCCAGCCCATATTTACTGCCGCTGGTTTTTCTTTTGTTTATCTCCTCGTTCGTGGCGGTCTTTTTGCAGCCTTCATCGTGGCAAAAATGATTGCCAAATAACTTTCATCTCAACCAATAAAACCAAAGATATGGACAAGCACAAACATACAGTAGTTAATGACATGGGCACACTTGCGGAAGACGCGCGTGCTTTGATAACCGCCACGGCAGACGTGGCCGATGAAAAAGTGGCCGAAGCCCGCAAGCGTCTTCATATCGCACTGGAAAGCGCAAAGGAAATCGCGGCTAATGTCCGCGATAAAGCCGTCGCCGGTGCTAAAGCCACAGACGAAACCGTGCGGAACACCCTTACAAAGCCATCGCCATAGGTGCCGGTGTAGGCGCGCTGATCGGCTGCTTCATCGCCCCCTGAAGCACGAAAGCCCAATTTTCCAAAAACCTCTTTTTTTTTAATTTTTCCTTGAGGAATGTAAACTAAAGGAAGCGATTTTATTTTTTGTGCCATGGAAAACGCCTCCCGCACTTTCTTCTCCAATCTGGATCCAAGTCCAGAAAAATCCAAAATGACTT
>DAIDJC010000134.1 GCA_027451565.1 Limisphaerales bacterium
CCGTTGGCCCAGGTCTTCCAGCAGTCGCCCGACGATTTCTGCTACGCGCCCACCAATGCCGGTATCCACCTCGTCGAAAATCAGCGTGGGCACGGCCGAGACTGTGGAGAGGGCGGTCTGGATGGCCAGGCTGATGCTGATCATTGGTGGAATTGGAAAAATGACAACCGGCGCGGTGAATTGGTGAAAATGGCCAATGCCAATGTCCCGGTGGACCGGCGCCGTTTTGGCGCGGGCGCGGGGCTAAGGCCCGATTTCATTGAGTTCAACCGTTGTGAGAATGTCATGGTTTCCGGCGTGCGCATTCGCCGGTCGCCCATGTGGGAAATTCACCCGTTGCTGTGCACCAATGTGGTGGTGCGGGACGTGGACATTTATTCCCACGGGGCCAACAACGATGGATGCGATCCTGAGTGCTGCCGGGATGTTTTGATTGATCACTGTCTTTTTGACACCGGCGATGATTGCATCGCCATCAAATCCGGGAGGAATAACGACGGGCGCCGCCTGGGATTGCCCTCCGTGAACCTGATCGTTCGTGATTGCACCATGAAGGATGGGCATGCTGGCGTGGCCATAGGCAGTGAAATCTCCGGTTCCTGCAGCAATGTGTTCGTGGAGCGCTGCATCATGAGCAGCCCCAACCTGCTTTGCGCCCTGCGATTGAAATCCAATGCGGCCCGGGGAGGTGTTTTGCAGGGCATTTACATGCGGGATGTGCGGGTGGGCCTGGTGAAGGACTCGGTTTTGCAAATTGATTTCCTGTATGGCGAAGGAACCAATGGCGACTACCTGCCGGTGGCGCGGAACGTTCACATGGAGAATGTGACCGTGGCCCACACGCCCAGGATCCTGGATGTCCGGGGATTTCCCGGGGCTGACATTTCCGACGTGACACTCCGGAAATGCCGGTTTTTGGACGTTCGCAAACCGGATATTTTGCGTGATGCCAAAGTCAAGATTGAGGATTGCGAGATTCAACACGCAGGTTAGAGCAACCCATTAAACGACAATGCGAATCTGGCTTTTCAATTTGTTTGGTCTGGCTCTGCCTTTGCTTTTTCCATGGGCGGCCCGGGCTGCCCCGGCCCTGCCGGCCATCAACACAAACAACGTGGTCAGCATTGCCGCTTTTGGAGCGGTGAGCAGTTCCACCTTCACCAATACAACCGCCATCCAGGACGCCATCAATGCCGCCGCATCCGGCGGGGTGACCAACGGCCTTGCCGGGGGAACAGTGGAAATTCCTCCCGGCTCCTACTTGAGCGGTCCTCTGGTTTTCAAAAGCAAGGTCAACCTGCAAATTGATGCCGGGGCCAGCCTAATAATGTTGCCCATGGCGGATTGGCCCTCGGCCACCACCCCCTTCATCCTGGGATCAGGCCTGGACGATGTGGAAATAAGCGGGGCCGGCATCATCAACGGCCAGGGTTCAGCATGGTGGGGATCTTCCTCGCGTCCCAATTTCATCGAGTTCGATAAAACCTACAGGATTTGGATTCAAAATGTGACCCTGGAAAATCCCCCCACCTTTCACCTTTATCTGAAAAATGGGGATGGCAATGTCACGATCCAGGGAATCAACATCAACACCGACCCAAATTCGCCGAATACCGACGGCATGGACTTGGGATCCACCAACATACTGGTCCGGGATTGCCATATCAGTGACGGGGATGACAACATTGAAATTGGCGGCTCCAGTTTCACTGCGTCGGATATTCTGATCACCAACTGCCTTTTTGGCAGCGGACATGGCGTCTCCATGGGGAGTTATGTGGGCGCGGGTGTTTCCAACCTGCTGGTGGTCAATTGCAACTTCACCAACACGGATAATGGTATCCGGCTCAAGTCCGATGACGGGAAGGGGGGGGTGGTTCAAAACTTGGTGTTTGAAAACCTGGGGATGACCAATATCAAATACGCGCCCATCATCATTTACAGCTACTACAATTCTTATGGCAACCCCAGCGCCTCGGGGATCACTCCTTCCGTGGCGGCAGGCATGCCCATTTCGCCGGTCAGCGGCTCCACGCCCATTTGGTTGAACGTGGAGATCAGCAACCTCAACGCCACGGCAAGCCAGCCCGGCATAATCTGGGCGCGAACCGAGTTGCCAGCCACCAATATCGTTCTGGAGCAAGTCAACATCACCTCGACAGATTCCAAACAGGGGAATGGGTCCTTTGCCATTTACAATGCGCGCGCCGTGCAGGTGCGGGATTGCTCATTTCACGTTGCCGGCAGCTCAAAGAATTTTGAATTGTTTAATGCCGGGGTGGTGTTCACCAACAGCCAAACCGGCGCGGCTGCCATCTCACTGGATGGTTTCGACGTGACGAATGCCCTGGGATTTTTCAACCAACCGGTGACGATTGATGATGCGGGCTTTTTTGGCGCCGCTCCGCTCTCGCTGGAAGCGAGCGTGGTTTCCGACCAGACGAGCCTGGCCTTGAACAATTCAGCGCCGATTCAATTTAATGTGGGAAACAGTGCTGCGGAAATTTCCGTCAGCGGCAATCTGGCGGTGAGCAATGTGCTGAACATTGGCGCGGCAGATGGATTTGGCGCAGGCACATACACTTTATTTTCCTATGCCGGCGCATTGACCGGCATTCCCAGCCTGGGCCTGCTGCCGGCGGGGTATCATTTTGCCTTGGATACAAGCCAAGCCGGAAAGATCAATCTGGTGGTCTCCTCCGACACGCCGCCCGCGCCCTCCAATCTGGCTGCGGTCGGAACCAATCTGGCAGTGATGCTGTCTTGGAATTCCGTTTCCGGTGCCAGCGGCTACAACCTTTACCGCAGCTCCGGTACCGCGCCTTATTCCATTCTGGACACAAACCTGCCGCAAACCAATGTGACCGACTTGGCGGTGTCTGACGGGGTGATTTACAGCTATGAGGTCACGGCGTTGGTGGATGGCTTGGAGAGTACCAATTCGCTGCCGGTAAGCGCCACGGTTCTGCCCTCGAATCGCCCGGTCACCCTGGGACAGGCTTTGACCGGCAACAACCTGGCTTTGTCGTGGCCGGCTGATCACGTGGGCTGGACTTTGGAAATTCAAACCAACAGTTTGGGGTCCGGGCTGGGTGGCGCCTGGCTGCCCTGGCCGGGATCCACCACAACCAATCTCATTTTCATTCCCATCAACACAGACAATCCGTCCGTTTTCATTCGTCTCGTTTATCCTTGATGCCTCGCACAGGCCGTTCTTCCCCATTCATCCGGCTTGGCGGAACAGGACGGTCATGATTTTTTCAAGCCGCTCAATGGCGGGCCAGGCGGATTGAATGGCGCCCGCTTTTTGAGTGTTCGTTTGCCGGGTTTGCAGTATGTTCCCGAACGCTATGGAACAAGCTTTGAAACAACGATTGATTTGTGTGGCTGTGATTGACCGGGTGCAAGATGCCGCTCCCTTGGCGGAATCTCTCCTGGCGGGTGGTTTGGAATGCATTGAGGTGACGTTTAGGACGAAGGGCGCGGCGGATTGCATACGGGCCATCCGCAAGTCGGTTCCCAAAATTGCCGTGGGCGCCGGCACTTTATTAACGGCGGAAATGGTGAGGCAAGCGGTGGATGCGGGGGCGCAATTTGGTGTGTCGCCAGGTTTCAGCGAGCAGGTTTCCAATTCAGCGCGGCAAAACGGGTTCACCTTGTTTCCCGGGGTGGTGACTCCCACGGAGGTCATGCAGGCCATGGAGGCTGGCTGGACCACGCTTAAATTTTTCCCGGCTGAAACCTTCGGGGGCGTTTCGGCTCTCAAGGCCTTGGCGGGGCCGTTCGGCCACACTGGAATTCAATTCATCCCCACAGGGGGCATTACCGCTGCCACTTTGCCGCAGTACCTGGCCCTGCCGCAGGTCGCCGCCGTGGGCGGTTCGTGGATGGCTGAACGCAAACTCGTGGCAGACCAGGCCTGGTCCGACATCACCAGACTGGCGGCTGCGGCAGTGGCCGCAACCGGAATCCATGCAGCCGGCTGAAGCAGGTCATTGCTGGTGTAACCCACTGGAGGTGCGCAAAAGGCGGTGCTGGCTTTTGTAAAATGGGCCAACCCCGGCCATGTGCGTGGGCGTTGATTTTTGTGGGGCGCATCCATTGGTTATTGGCAATGAATTTGCAGCGGATTGTCCCGTCGCTCGGCAAAGCGCTGGACATATTGGTTCCATTGATCGGCATTCTTGTAATCCAATCCTTCATCCCAGCCTGCTCCAAAATAAAAATCCAAGGGATGGTCTGGATTGACCTGGGTGATGGCCAGCAAATCCCTGAGCGGAGGCTGGCCCTCGCCCACCGTTTTCAAGGGCGCGCGAAACGCCGATTGCGGCAGGTTGGGGTTGTCGTTGGTGAATGCCAGCACGCTATCTTTGGGCAGTAGAATGGCTGTGGAGGTTGAGCCTTTGGCAAAATCCTGGGGCTGCCAGTAGCTGAGCCATCCCTCGCCGGCGTCCTCCACCACCAGTCCCCGGCTGGTGCTGCTGGTCCAATGCTCCATTTGTGGATCGCCATTGGTCACAATAAGATTGTCCCCGGGGCGTTCGGCCAGTCCCACGCCCACTTCAAATGATCCGGGTTGATCGCTCGCAAAAGTGCTCTGGCAAAGGCTCATGCTGGACCCGGCGTCTATCCGAATGCGCTTGGTCTCGCTGATTTTCCTGCCGTTCACATCCCATGGCTCATATACCAGGTCAAATTCTGCGCGGATCGGGCCGGAGGTGATGACATGATATTGTCGCCAGTTTTTGGAAACATAAAGGCGGCCGTTTTCCCAAATGCCAAGGCCGCCGCAGCCCCTTGTGCGGCCCACCCGGTAATCATCCTGGCTGGGGCCATTGGTGTTGAATAATTTCATGGTCCGGTACATTTCGTTCACCACCAGGTTGCGCGTGCGTTTGATCCATACATCCACGCCGCTGCTGGTGAGGGGCTCTCGCTGCCAGGTTTCCAGGTCTTTGCCATAGATGCGGTGGGCTATCCGGTCGCTTTCCCAGGCAAAATCATCGTGTCTTTCAGGCACATAGCGGGCGAAAGTCTTTTGAATGGGCAGGGGGGTGGCCGGGAACAACCGGGCATCCACCAAAAAGTAGTGCCGGGTTTCGCCCGGGGCCAGGTCCGCCTGGAAGAGCAGGGTGTCCGGCCCCTGGCCAGTTTCGGAATAAACCTGGGAATCCAACACGCGCGGGCTTTGGCTTTCCATCACCACGACCTTGCCGGCATTGAAAAAATCCTTGGAACCGGGGCTGCCACCCCCCATGGAGCCATCCAATTTTAATTCCACCGTTTCCTCATTGCGCCGGAAAGGCGATGGGTTGGTGACGGTGACTTGCCAAAGGGCCTGCGCATTGTTCGCGCCCCTGTCCCGGGCCTCCTGCAAAATGCCCATGCGATATACTTCACTTCCAGCCATCAAAAACGCGCCAACCCCGTAGGGGGCGGTGGATTGGGCGTCGAATGCCGAAGGCCCGGCGCCCACGGGCTGTACATGGGTGAACTTGCCGTCCGCCTGCACGCAGTCAGTCAATGCTTTCCAAGCCTTCAAAACTCCATCCCTGTATGGATCCGGGGTCAAGATGCCCTGGTTCACGCCCCAAGCTAGAGCGTAAGTTAAAAAAGCGGAGCCGCTGGAATCATCCTGGGAATAGGAGCCGCTGTCCAGCAGGCTGGAGCGCCAGAGTCCATCGGCCTGTTGCAGGGCCAGGACGGATTCGGCGAGTTGCCGGTAAAGCGCCTCAAAGCGGGGGCGCTGCGGATCGTTTGTGGGCAGGTATTGCAGCATGTGCGCCAAGCCGGCCAGCACCCAGCCGTTTCCACGGCTCCAAAAAACCTTTTTTCCCTGCTCGTCAGTTTTATGAAGAAAAGTGGTGTCGCGGTAAAACAACCGGGCATCCGGGTCGTACAGCACAGACGCTGTGCGCCACCAATTTGAGACGGCGTAGTCCATGTACCGGTTATCTCCGGTGGCTGCGGTCATTTCCACAAAAGCAGGGGGCGCCATGAAAAGTGCGTCGCACCAGGACCACTGGTTTTTTGCCCGCTTATCCAACTGCACATCCAGACCCGGGTAAGGGGCAGGGTGCTCCAGCAAATTGTCCATCTTCTGGCGCAAAGGCGCAATCATGCGCGGATCCCGGTATAGGAAATAAAGAGCCTCATAGGTCTGGCCTATGCAATAGTGATCGGCGTTATAAAGGCTGGGACCTGCCATCCATTTGTTATCGGCGGCAATTTTGAGCATGGCGTCGCGGTAGCAGGGTTTTCCTGAAATTCCAGCCAGGGCCATGATCCCCACGTCCCGGCTGCCATCTATCCAACCTGTTTCAGGGTAGGCGTTGGATTGGGCTAGGTCCCAATCGGCCGCTTTTTCCATTAGCTGAAGCGTTGTGGCAGGATCGGGAACGGCGAACAACCCGTTTGCCTGGGCTTTGCCAGGGGAACAAAAAGCAATCCATGCCAGCAGGGAAAGAGTTGCCAACAAGGCGGATGTATTCATAGGTTGCTAAAGTGTGATGCCAAATGGGGCCTGTGAAAAGCTCAATATCCATCAGTGACCGTCTTGAAATTCGGGGTGGCGCTGTTAACCCCTCAAGTGCCGCATGGCAGGGCGGACGAGGGAGAATATCCGTCATGGATCTTTAACCAAGAGGCAACGCCGCCAGACGGCACTCCGGGCGTTGGAGCATTTCCATGAGCGGGATTAGTGGGAGGCAGCGGATGATGGGGGCAGCTCTGTGATTTGGAGATTTCGAAATTCGAAGGGTTTGCCTTCCGCTTGCAGCCCAATGAATCCTGTGGCGGGTTTTAAGTCTTCATAGGTCCAGGCCTTTTTCCCATTCACGGAAAGGGTCAGCCGTGTGCCGCGAGCCTCGATCCGGAATGTGACCCATTGGCCGGCGGGGACCGGGGGCACGCCGGAAGGGATCAGGCGCTTGGGGCCTTCCAGCAATTCCCCAATTCCGGTTTGCTTCGTGTTGATTTGCCAGACGTTGTCGGGCCATGGGTTGCCGGTTAGTCCGGCCCGGACAAAAATGCCGCTGTTATAGCCTTTTTCCAAGCCGCGCCAATCCACGGTGAGAATGAAATTGCCATGGATTTGGACGGATCGCAGCCAGCCCCGGCCTTTTTCGAGGTGGATGACTCCGTTGGTTGCGGAGAATTGGGCTGATTGCATGGTGACCCATCCATCCAGGTTGGAGCCGTTGAACAGCGGCACGGTTTGCGCCGCGGGCAGCGCTGTGGCAGAAAGGGCCGAAAAAGCCATCCATGCGCCGAGGATGGGGGCAATGAGTTTCATGGGTGATGATTTAAAAATCAGCGTCCCAACCAGCCCCCGTCAATATTTAAAACGGAGCCATTGAGATAATCTGCGCCAGAAGAGGCGAGGAAAACACAGGCATCGGCTATGTCCCCGGGTTGACCCCAGCGGCCTTCGGGGATGCGGTCCAGAATGGCGCGGTTACGGTTGGGGTCCTCACGAAGGGAGCGGGTGTTTTCCGTGGTGATATAACCCGGGGCGATGGCGTTGATGTTCATGCGCTGGGCGGCCCATTCATTGGCCAGGGCTTTGGTGATGCCCAGGATTCCGTGTTTGCTGGCGGCGTAGGCGGGAACGGTGATGCCGCCCTGGAAGGATAAAAGGGAGGCGATGTTGATGATTTTGAGCCGCGCATTTTGGCTGGAACCATTCCGGCCTTCATTCAGCCACCATCGGGCCGCAGCCTGGCAGAGAAAAAAAGGAGTGGAGAGATTGATGGCCAGGACGGCGTTCCAGTCGGCCTCGGAAAAATCCACTGCGGGGGCGCGGCGGATGATTCCGGCATTATTCACCAGCACATCCAGGCGTCCGGCACGGGACACAACCTGCCGGACCAGGTTCATGCATTCCTGGCTGGTCCCGGAGCCCAAGTCTGCCTGGATGGGTTCAAAACGTCCGCCCTGTTCGGATACGGCCTTGGCGGTGGCATCGAGGTCGCCCCGGGCCACCCCGGCAACAATGGCCCCCTCGCGGGCGAAAGCCGTGCAAACAGCCTGGCCTATTCCGCGGCTGGCCCCGGTCACCACCACCACTTTGTCTTGAAAAGATTTCATTGCAAATCCAGGGGTTTGACGGCGTCCATGTCATCAAAGACCTGATTTTCACCCGCCATTCCCCAGATGAACTTATAGTGGGATGTGCCGCATCCGCAATGAATGGACCAGTTGGGGGAAAGCGCGCCCTGCTGGTCATGAACGAAAAGGTGCCGGGTGGATTGCGGTTCGCCCATGAAATGGGACACCACGCCATCCTGGAGATCGAAATAAAAATAAATTTCGGTCCGGCGCCAGTGCGTGTGCGGCGGGAAAGAGTTCCACACGTTGCCAGGCTCCAGAGCGGTGTAGCCCATGACCAACTGGCAGCTTTTGATGCCGCCAGGGTGGATGAGTTTATAAATCGTGCGCTTGTTGGAAGAGGTTTGCGATCCCAGGGCCACCGGCGAGGCATCCCGGGATTTCAAGAGCGCCATCGGCAGCCGGGAATGCGCCGGGCAGCTTAGAAAATAAAACCTGGACGGCTCCGCCGGGTTGCGGCTGAAAAAGGATACCTCGCGCGTGCCAACGGGCAGG
>DAIDJC010000135.1 GCA_027451565.1 Limisphaerales bacterium
GTAAAAAGGTTCCTGAGGCTCCGAGGGAGGCGTTAAGCATGGGAAAGGTGAAAGTCAGGAAAAAACATGCAAGCCACAGGGCAGCCACCGCCAGGGACATGGCCGCGCCGCGCATTCGGTTTGGGAATATCTCGGAGATCACAACCCATGTCACGGGAGCCAGGGACATGGCGTAGGCGGAAATCGCCGCGAGCACGAGAAGCAACATGGGCAGGCCTTGCACATGACTGTGATAGCAAAAGGCCAGCACCGTGTAAATAGCCGCCAGGGCTGCAGATCCAAACAGCATGAGCGGACGCCGGCCAAACCTGTCCACCGCGCCGAGGGCGACAAAGGTGAAGACCAAGTTTACTGATCCTGTGAACGCAATATTCTTGAGGACATTGGATATGTCATAGCCCGCCGCCTTGAAGATTTCCTCCGCGTAATTGAAGATGACATTGATGCCGCACCATTGCTGGAACACCGCCAAGCCGACCCCCAAGGCCAGCACCCTCAGGGGACGGGGTTGAAAAAGCTCCTTGAAATCCGCCTTGTCGCCCTCGCTTGAGAGGAGGGTGGTGATGTCATTCATGGTTCTGGCTGCGTATTCCTGTCCGCCAATGCGCCTGAGAATATCCCCGGCATGGGCCGCTTTTCCCATTCGGGCAAGCCAGCGCGGACTTTCAGGAACAACCAGCATTCCCAGAAAAAACAGCACAGATGGCAGTGCCGTGACGGCGAACATCCAACGCCACCCGAACTGCCCGTACCAGGAATTCCGGATGAAATCATTCGAAGCTCCGGCAGGAAGATCACGGACCAGATACCAGTTGACCAGTTGCGCCGCCAGAACTCCTATCACAATGGTCATTTGGTTTATGGAGACCAAACGGCCCCGCTTGCTGGCAGGGGCCACCTCGGCAATGTACATGGGCGAAAGATTGGAGGCGAGTCCGATGGCCATGCCGCCAAGAATCCGCCAAGCAATAAAGAGACTGAATACAGGTGCCAGCGCATTTCCAATGGACGTCGCCGCAAACCAGAGGGCGGAGGCGAGAAGCAGCTTTTTTCGCCCGTAACGGTCGCTTAGACGCCCTGCCATGAGTGCTCCCGCCAGGCAGCCGATGAGAGCACAACTGTTGGCCCAGGCAGAAGCCCGCACGTTATCCTGAATGTGGAAGTAACTTTCAAAAAACGGCTTTGCCCCGCCAATGACCACCCAGTCCCAGCCAAAGAGAAGGCCGCCCATGGCGGCAACGATGGAGATCATCCAGACATAACCAGGCTGGCAGCCGTCTTGCGCGTCGGAACCAGGGCGGGAAGGGGATGAAATCATGGTCATGAGGTTTGGGCGGTTGCCACGGGGATCAGTCTTGGCGCAAAGTGACAATTTGGGAGGAAAGCAATTTCACAAGTGAAGTCTGGCTCCCAAAATCGGGCCGGTTTCGGGGTTCAATGTAAATGGGGGCGTTTTTGCGGAGCGGCAGGATTTCAAGCCGGAGATCCCCTTTCAAAATGGACCTGCCGTAGCGTTTCAGGCCCAGGTCAAAGTCGCGCCCGGTGTAAAAATTATCCTCAATCAGCTTCCCATTGAGGGTGAGCCTGGCAACATCCCCAAGGTAACGAATACGGAGCAGGGGATCTGCCTGCAAATCCAAATCTTCCGGCAGTTGAATGCGCCACACGGCGGCATTGGTAAAATCTGAATCGCTTGGGGCCAGGGCGATTCCAAAGGCGCCGTGGCTCAGGGGGATTTCGCGGGCAGGACCGGCGGACTGCAGGAGATGTGTGCCGACTGCTGCCACGGATTCCGTTTGAGGCGTTTCATAGGCTACGGATTGACCATCCGCCGCTTTCACCAATGCCTGGGAATCCTTTGCGTCCAATAATACGATGTGGATTTCATCTCCCGACCTGGATTTTAACGTGATGGCGGGCTGCCTTCCGGGTTTCACCCAAAAATCGGCTGGCATGGGCGTGGTAGCCGCCAAGGTTGTTGGGTTAAATGAAAACTCGGCTTGAATTCCGGGCGTTTCCGCAAAAAACCAGGTATTGCCCGCGCGGCAGACCGGTTGTGCGGTGGCATAGGCCAGCACTGCATCATCCAAATGAAGATTAAAGGGCCAGAAGAAAAAGTCACTGGCTGGAATGGTGATGGGACGAGCGGGAAAAACCAGGGGTCCTCCCGGGAGAACAATCTTGAACTGCACATCCCTTTTGTCCGGCATGGGCTGAAGCCGCTGGTAATTGTTCACAAACACGTAGCCGGTTTGACCGTCAGAACGCACGGACCAGCGGAGAGTGGCACGGTCGTCCTTGCGGGTGGGGCGGATGTCCGGCAGGGTTGCCGGCATTTGTGCCAATGACGCGCCGAAATCGTGAAGAAAAAGATGCAGCCGGCGCAACCAATAATATTGGGGGTGGATCTGGCCAAATTCGCCAATGGGAGCGTTGAAATCGTATGAAAACACGGGCAGGTCATTGGGATAACCGGTTGCGGACGATTCCTGCAGTGAAGAGAGTTTCCCGGTGGGATTTTGGCCGCCGTGGTACATGTAGTATCCCAGGGAACTGGCGCCACTGCCGAGTTGGGTGAGCACCACCGCCTCGACGTCACGCGGGTCATAATTGATGCGGCGATGGTAGGAGGCGGGCATGCCGCCGCCAATCTCACAGGTAAGGTAGGGATATTTTTCCGTTCCAGAGGTATCGCCGGAAAGAATCGGCTTCAAAGAGTCATTTCCCACACCGGTGTCCGTGCGTGTGATTTTAAAAGTGTAATTTTCCCATGCATTGCCGTCCATGGGCTTGATATTGCGAGTCCAAAAGCCATCGGGATAGGCACCAAAAAGCGGGATTAATTCACCGAGAGGCACGGGTGTTTTCATGGCGGGCCAGCCGGTTTTGAGGTAGAGGGGCGTGTCCAACCCCGCTTGAACGGCCAGTTTTTTCAAAGCCATGAGATAGGCGGGGGACCCGCCATATTCATTATCCAGTTGAATGGCAATCACGGGTCCGCCATCTTTCCAGAGTTCTCCCTGGAGTTGGTTTGCAATGGCCTCATACAGGGTTTTTACCAGCGCCAGAAATCGGGGGTTTGTGGACCGAAGCTTGCAGTCCTTGAGCGCCATCACCCAGTCCGGGAACCCGCCATTGCGGACTTCGCCATGGCACCAGGGGCCGCACCGAACCACAACTTTCAATCCCAGCCCGCCGCAGGTCTGCACAAACCGGCGCAAATTCCGCCTTCCAGTCCAATCCCATTGGCCCTCGATTTCCTCATGGTGAATCCAGAAGACGTAGGTGGAAACAATGTCCACCCCGCCCGCCTTCATTTTAAGCAATTCCGCCCGCCATTCCGATTCAGGCACTCGCGAGTAGTGAAACTCGCCCATGACTGGAAAAACCGGGCGGTCGTCGAAAAGGAGGGATTGGCTGTTGATGCCGATTTCATGTCCCGATGGGCTGCGAGTTGTGCCCAATTTAAAATAATCTGATTGGGCGGGGGGCGGGGCGCTGATCCGGGCTGAAACCAATTCTGCGCGCAGGGTGAGGTCGGGGAGCACTGGCAAGCAAACGCAGGCCAGAATGGCGAGCTGGCCGCAAAGGGATTTTGTTTTCAAAGTGATTTTTAAAATTGAAGCAAGAAAGCCCACAGGCGTCACCTATATTTCATTTCCTCCGCCTCATAAGGGCAAACGGCCTGAATGGCTTTTTGCCCATGAACTGGGATGAAAAATCAGATGCCTGGGGATGATTCGGGTCCGACTTCAAAACTTTTCGGATCAGTTTTGTGGATTCCTGATTATTCCCCAATCCAAACAGGGCCTGGGCCTGGAGGAATTGCGCCGTGATAATTGCCCTGCGTTGCAGGTTTTCGTGGAATAAAAGCATTGTGGGGAGCGAGGTGGCAAAATAGTCAATTTTGGCCGGCTTTTTTTCCAATTCCCGTCCGTAATTCAGCAGTTGACGGAACAGGCTTCTGGCTTTGTCCGTCCGGCCCAGCCGCCCCCAGGCGAATGCGGAGTAACAGGTCAATTCTGAGAATGAGCGAATGCTCATTTCCTGAAAGTCTCCCTTGAAAGAGGCTGAGGCAAGCCAATGATTTCGGGCTTGGGTTGCATCCCCATCCGCATCGAGCGCGCAGCCGAGCCAGTAATGGGTGTCGCTCTGGTTGGCCAGCAAATGCCTGGCCTCGCCCAGGTTGGTTGGCGCCTCCAGGGCGGCGGCAAAGTGCCTGCGGGCCTTGGATGCATCGCCCATTTTCAGCGCCGCATACCCCAGGCCCAGATGAGCGCGAGTCCATTGCCCGAGGGGTCCGCCTTCTCCGCCTTCCCAGGGCTGGAAATGGCGGGAGCTGATCATTTCCAGCGCCTTGTCATGTTTTCCCGCCTGATTGTAAAGCGCGCAAAGCTCCACGCTCAAATCATCCCTCTGGCGCACCAGGTCAAGGCGCAGGGTGAGTTCGCGAAGACGCTTCGCCGGTTTTTCCCCGGTGCGTTTCCAGAGTTGGTCGCGCTCATAGAGCAGGCGCGCATCGGATGGATTGGCTTTGATGGCGCGATCATAGGCAGTCCGGGCTTTTTGAGGTCTGCCATGGATGTTGAACCAGCCCATGCCCAAATTGCGCCAGGTGATCGAGAATCCGGGATCAAGCTTGGCGGCTTTTTCCCAGAGCCGGATGGCTTCTTGATGGCGGCGGCGGTCGTAGAGGAGGTTTCCCAAGTAATAAGGCGCCCGGGGGTCTGCTGGATTGTGTTTCATGGCGGCTTCCAGCACGGAAATTTCCTCAATGCGGGAAGGGAAACAGTAGTCCGGCGGCTGGGCGGCGGCCTGCTTGAATTCCCGGGCGGCGGCCTTGGAATTTCCAGTCACTTCCTCCAGCCAGCCGAGGGTGTAATGGATCAGGGGTCTGGCGCCCCAGCTTTGATCGGGCAGGCCAGTTTCTTGAGTGGGGATGTCCCGAAGAACCTCCTTGGCCTCCGCCCATAGGCCGGGCCTGGCCAGGTCGTGGGCCAGGTCGAGGCGAATTTGGAGGTCACACCGCAGTTTGCCATGAGCGAGATGCCGAGCCAACGCATCGAGCGGATCCAAGGCCAGGGTTTCCCGGAGAAAACCATCTGCCTCTGCCTGGCGTTGAAGTTTGCGCAGGACCATCACCTTCAAATTGCGCGCCTTTAGGTTATCTGCATCCAGGCGCAGTGACCGGTCCAAATGCTCCAGTGCAACCATCCATTGAAGCCTGCGACAGTCCAATTCTGCCAGGGCATGGAATCCAGCGCCTGCCCAGGCTTGGTTCCATGTGGCCTTGTAAAAGGCGGCATAGGCGTCCTCATCGCGGCCCAGCTCGCGCAAGGCCAGGCCAAGGTGATAAAACGGCTCGCCATCGCAGGGGTTGGCATTGCGCAGCGTGAGCCTTTGAATGGCGTGTCGAAAATGGCTTTCGGCGATTGCAAACTCACCGCGTTTATAATGCCAAATACCCAGGGCATTGTTGCAGCGCGCATCCAGCGGGTCGCGGTGCAAGGCCTCGCGCCAATAAATCACCGGGGATCTCGTCGCGTGCCGGTACTGGTCCAAATGCAGTCCAGTGATGAAGAGTTCCTCGTTGGTGGAAATTTGGGCAGGCGCGGGAGGTTCAGTGGCTGGCAGTGGAGCCTTGCTCTCAATGCGCGGCCTGGGTTGAAAGGCGATGATTTCTTTTCCGGTTGAATCGCTGGCCCGGAGCAGAAGGTCGGTTTCCAAAATGCCGCCTGGCAATGGGAGTTCCTTGAGAAAGGGGTGTTCTGGTGCGAGGTCCCCGGTGGAAGCAAAAAGCGTTTCACCCCTGGCCATAAGCCGGATGGTGGTGCCGGCAAATGCCTGCGTGGTCGAGATGCCCAAGCCTATTTTTCCATCGCGGGTCTTCAGGCTGGCGGCCGCATGCAGATTCGCCTGCTGGGCAGGTCCGATCTTGTTGATGGGGTACCAATACTGGCTCCAGGTTTTGGTCTCGCCGGGTTGAAGAAAGCTGAAATCAGGCTGGTTGTCCGTGTAAACGCCCGCCATGATCTCGATATAAGGGCCAAACACGCCTTTTTCATCCTTTTCAGTCAGGTTGCGATCCCAGGCGTAGCCAAATTCATGGTTACCCCAAGTCCACTGCTTTTTTCCGGGTGAGATATGGTGGTTGGCAACATGGACGATGCCTGCCTGCGCTGCGTGGTCGTAGCCGCCAAAAAAATCCTCCCGGCTGCCCACGCACATATAGGAAGTGGGCACGGGGATGTTGGCATAAAAAGAGAGGTCATTGGCTGCGTAGTCCACTGGCGCCGAGCCTCCCGCATGGGGAGGAACGAAGCGGGAAGGTTTTTCGCCTGCGGGGATTCCCTTGCGGCCACGTTCGGCATAATTGACGCCGTAATATTGTCCCAGGGCCAGCGGGTAAGCGCTCATGGAGCGTCTGGCATGATCCGCCACATGGGCGACGTCGGCAGGGAAAAAGCTCTGGTAGGCTTCATGCACGCGTGTTGCAACATTGGCCCACCAAAGAAATGTCTGGGTCAGAGGAGTGCGGTTGTAGGCCCGCACTTTGAGTTCCACGAGAGCTTTCCCAGGATGCAGGCAGACACCGTGCATGCCTTTCATTCGAGACATCGGGTCATGATCGCTGCACCAGATGGTTGCGGAACCATCGGCATGCTTTTCAATCTCAATTTCCACCGCCATGAAGGTCGCTGGCCGGTGATGCTGCGGCCAGTTGAACTCGATGCCACCGGATATCCACGGCCCGGCGAGGCCCACCAGGGCGGGCTTGATCACAGGCTGATTGTACACCAGGTCGTAGCCGGTGGTCTTGTCCAGGATGGCGTGAATGCGCCCGCCAATCTCAGGCAGAATGAGCACGCGCAAATATTCGTTTTCAATCCAGACCGCTTTCCATGAGCGGCTTTCCGCCTTTTCTGAAATGCGGTCGGTAAAGGGCAGGGGATACACCCTGCCACTGCTGCCCTGGTAAACGCGCTTTTCAAGAAACATCGGGTTCTTGTCGGGAGGGGCGGGCATGAATGTTGGCAGGGCGATTTCCCCCGTGTTCACTTGAACTATTTTTCCGTTTTTCATTGATATGACCCGATTGTCCGGTGAGGCACGCCGGGCGCCGTTGCCGGAACCTGTCGTGCGCCGGGTTGCCTGATCAAAGTCAATTTGACCCGGCCAAAGATTTTGGGCAATGGATGATGGTCCAAATGATATGGATTATTTTCCTGTTTTGGCCATGATGATTGAAATGAATTTGCGCCAGAAGGGCGATGGTTTTCGGGGGCAGCGAATCGCCGTGATTCCCCGCTCCGTACTCAGGCAGGCTTCGGAACAGACTCTTTTGCGGGGCTTGATGCCTACGGATGCCGGGTTTTTTCCACGGGCGGCAGGCCATATGCGCGAACGCCCGAACGGGGCGGACCAGGCCATCTTCATCTACTGTGTCCGCGGGGCGGGTTGGTGCGAGATGAACGGATTGCGGCATTCCGTGGAGCCGGGCGGGTTGCTGGTGGTGCCGCCACACATTCCACATTGTTACGGGGCGGTGAAGGGCAAATCTTGGACCATCCACTGGTTTCATGCGCAAGGCGCGTGCATCACCCAGTACCTTGCAGGTTTGAACGTCTCCATGGACCGGCCGGTGGCTCTGCTTGGGGACGACACGCAATGGCTGGAATTATTTGAGGAAGTCCTGGGAGCCATGGAGCAAGGCTACGGTTTTTCCCAGTTGCTGCAGGCCTCGCATGCGCTGGCGCATCTTTTGGCCGTCACCATAAATCACCGCCGCGAATCCTGGTTGGACCAGCCCGATGCAACCCAAAAAATAGCCCGGACCATCTGCTACATGAAACAGCACCTGGACCAACCGTTGAAATTGGATTCGTTTGCCGCCATGGCCGGTTTGTCGCGCTCCCGCTACACTGCGCTATTCAAGGAGCAAACGGGTTTTGCACCCGTGGAATATTTTAATCGGCTTCGCATGCACAGGGCCTGCCAATTGCTTGATACGACCGGCTGGAGTGTGAAGGTTGTAGCCGGGTTGGTTGGCCATGAGGACCCGCTTTATTTTTCGAGGTTATTTCGCCGGATTAATGAGATGTCCCCCATGGAATACCGTAAAACACGCAAAGGCTAAGCTGCAACCCTCCCGGCGAAATGGCACAGAAAAGCATCTTTTTCATGAAGTATTCCAACTGTTTTGCTGTCCGTGATTTAGAATGGGGGCGTTCTCACTGGCTGTTTCAACCCGAAAAAGGCAATTCAAAAGGCCAATCTGCCCCAATCTATCGGGACCAAGCTGTTTGGAAAAATCTTACCAGACCGCTTCTGGTATGGTTTCGGTTTTTCCAAAGAGTTTCCGCTCCAGCATCTTGCCGCATCTTGACCTTTTCCATTTCGCTTTTCCGGTTGATTTGAGTTCGCGCTGGATGTGAGCGAGAACCCCTCTCCCTAACCCTCTCCCCGCGCTTCGCTGGCGGGGCGAGGAAACCAGGGGCGTTGGGTTGTTTGATGCGTTTGAAGATGCTCGATACGCCGGTGCACGCTGCTCAGGGCTACACCCAACCCCAGCGGCACGGCGAGCTCGAGCAG
>DAIDJC010000136.1 GCA_027451565.1 Limisphaerales bacterium
AACAACCAAGGTCACCATAGCCAAGGTCGTCCGCGAGGATGATCACAATATTCGGCTTGTTGAAAACGGCGGCTGCGGACGCTGAAAAATCCAGCGCCAGGCACACACCGAGAGACGCTGCGGCCAGGGAGATTTTACAAAAATTCATTTTGAATTGGCTTTGTCAGTGATTAATTGTTGCGGCCGGTTATCAGCGGCGGGGAATTGTTTCCGGCTGGCAGTGCCAGCGCCGAAGGGACGTTCACCGGATCAGGCAAACTGCGATTCCAAACAGCCCATTTTTGCTCCATTGTGGCCAGCACCGCCGACTGAGATTCCGCGAGGTCTTTAGATTCGGCGATGTCGGCGGCAACATCATAGAGTTTATCGGGGCTGCCGTCGCCAGAGTTCACCAATTTGTAGTTCCCGGAACGAACTGCAAAGCCGCCGGAGTTGGGGATTGTGCAAAAGAGAGCATCATGTGGCGCGCCGCTTTTCAAGCCGGTGAGATAAGGCATCAGATCAACTCCATCCAGCGCCAGCGAAGCTTGAGAGGGTACGCTGACCTGCGCCGCCATGGTGGCAAAAATGTCGAGAGAAATCACGGGTTGTTCATAAACCCGACCTTTGGGCAGATGACCCGGCCACTGCATGACAAAAGGCACTCTCCAACCACCTTCCCACGGACTGCCCTTGGCACCACGCAACGGATAGTTATCTGATGAATTCTGATCAAGACTGCCTCCCGTATCCGAAAGAAAAACCACCAGGGTTTTTTCCTCCAAGCCGTCCTTACGCAATTCAGCCAGCACGCAGCCTACCCCGTCGTCCACCGCACTGACCATGGCGGCATACGTTTTTCGATGGGGGCTCTCAATGTCCGGAAACCGTTCCAGATATTTTTGTGTCGCCTCCAGAGGGCTATGCGGTGCGTTATAGGCCAGGTAAAGAAAAAAAGGTCGGTCTTTGTTTCGGTTAATAAAGTGCGCCGCCTCGGCGGATAATTCATCCGTGAGATAGTTTTTGATTTCCTTGGGACGACCGTCGCGCCAAACGCTCAAGTGAAATATTTCGTATTGGGATTTGATATTTTCAGGATCGAGAATGGTTAGTTCCTCGGGGAAATAGCACGATCCAGCGCCAAGAATGCCAAAATAATCCTTGAAACCCCGTTTCAAGGGACGCAGAGCGGGATGTACGCCCAGGTTCCACTCGCCGACTGCACCACAATAGTACCCTGCATTGCCAAGAAAGTCAGCCAAGGTGGTGCGTCCCAGCGGCAATCCGCCTTTAATATTTTCAGGTTGCCAAGCTGAGCCAAGATCGTATCCAAATCGCTGAGGGTACAATCCTGTCAGTAATCCGGCCCGGCTGGATGATGAAAGCGGTCCCGCCGCATAACCACTCGAAAACTGAACTCCGTTTGATGCAATGGAGTCCAGGTTCGGCGTCGGTATGTCTTTGCTGCCATTAAATCCCACGTCATGATACCCTTGGTCGTCCGTCAGAATAATAAGCAAGTTGGGCGGCGAGGCATGGCAAGGCAGCGAAACGAGGGACGTTGTCAGCAAAAAAAAGGGGCTGACCAAAGCCCCTAGCATGAATTTGATCTGGCGGCAAATCATGGGCGCAAGAATCCTCGACGAGGCTGGAGATTCTTGATGCCTGTCACCGTGAACTTTGAATTTCGAGGCATTTTTTCTGTTTTCCAACCACAGACAGTGGGTGCATTTCTAGCTCAAGAGCCCGTCTTTAATGGCTCTGGCGACGGCTGCTGCAGAGGAATGAACATGCAGTTTGGCGTAGATATTGCGCAAATGAGAATCCACCGTGTGATAACTTAAATTTAAATCTTCGGCGATCCCTTTCATGCCACGACCTTGGGACATTAGTCGCAAAATGGCCTGCTCCCGCGAGGTGAGAATCTGCGCAGGTTTGCGTGCCGCGCGCCCGGACAACATATCCAGAACCGAGCGGGCAACCTGAGGCGTCATCGGCGCCCCACCTGAGAGCGCCTCTTGAATGGAGTGAACAATTTTGGCGGTATTTGACGGCTTCAATAAATACCCCGATGCCCCGGCACAAACGGCGTTAAAAATTTTCTCCTGGTCATCAAACACGGTCAGCATGATGATTCGCGTTGTCGGAGAAAGGGCTTTAATCTCCCTGATCGCATCAATCCCATTAAGAACCGGCAATCCCACATCCAGCAACACCACATCGGGAACGTCCCCGGCATGCAAAGCGTCCAAAGCATCTTCGGCGTTCGAGAACTGATGGCTGCATTGTATGCCTGTCATGCCATTGATCACCCGGGAAAGCGTGCCCCGGAAATTTTCATTGTCCTCAATCAGCCAGACATGCACCAACCGTGAGGGGTCGGGATCCTTTGCTGCCTGACATTTGTCCGCGGATTGCAGTTCTGACGCGTTGCTCATTTTGTAATCTTTTGCCATGAGGGGTGGGATCACTTTATACACCACGCAACCCCCCCATTACCAGGCTCTTTTCAATACTATGCCATTTTAAAAAGATTTTGCCAGTCACGAGATTTCGTGATTGGGGCCGCCAGTTCAATTATAGTGCCGCTGCCTGGCTTGCTGCGCACTTTCACCGACCCACTCATTTCATGCGCCCGAATCTGATAGTTTTTTATCCCGTTCCCCGGCAGCGCTTTAGCCATGTCAAAACCGAGGCCATCGTCGCTGACCATCATATGGAAACACCCCTCCTCGCACCAGACCCGAACCTCCACCTGCCGCGCGCGGGAATGCTTCAGCACATTATGCAAAATCTCTTTGAGCAACGGCGGCACGTTCCGGCGTAGTTTAAGTGATATCTTAACATCATTCAAAGGCTCTTTCACTTCAAACCGGCAGTCCATTCCGGACATCATAATGGCAGAAATCTGGCGCAGACGCTCAATCATGTCCGATAACCGCTCATGCGAAGGGTTAATGATCCATACCAGATCACGCAATGTGTCCACGGTCTGATCCGCCATGGACCGGATTTGCGCAAGATCATTGGGTTGCGGTTTGCGTTCCATGACCTCGGCCAGCAGGGAAATACTGCCGAGGTTCGCCCCGACTTCATCATGAAGATCCCGGGCAATTTGCTGGCGGAGCCGCTCAAGGGCAAGCAACCGCAAAGCCCGCGCCCGATAAACCAAACTGACCAAGACCAAAAAAAACAATGCCACTGCCAATCGAAACCAAACCGTCTGCCAAAACAAAGGCAGCACTTCAAATGAAAGCTGATAAATCTTCGGATTCCAAACACCCTGATTATTGCAGGCAGTCACTTCAAAAACATATTTTCCTGGCGGAAGCAGCGAGAATTCCGCAACCCTGTTGTCTGCCGCTTCCATCCAGCGATTATCCAGACCGGTTAACCGGTAACGAAAACGTATTTGCTGCGGGGAAGACAGGCTGAGGGCTGTAAAATGAACCGCCACCTGCCGGGTGCCGGCGGGGCAAAAAAACCGGGGGTGATTTTCGGAGTTTGACAAAACCGTGGTCGCGGGTGGTAAAAGGCGTCCATCTGCAAAAATGGACTCAATGACCACCGGCGGTGGCAAATTATTTGGAAGGATGGCGTCGGGGTCGAATGTCACCAACCCCAGGCTCGTCACATACCAAAGACTTCCATTGTCTGTTCTGCAGGTGGTGGGCTGGTACCCTCCAAGAATTTCACAGGCACCAAGACCATCGCCGATGCCAAGCTGGAGGCAGTTCACATTTTTTATCCTGCCCTGAGTGAATTCATCCAATTGCCGGTGGCTGATGCGAAAAATCCCGCTGGATGAGCCTATCCATAGATTTCCATTTTTGTCTGATTGAATATTGCTAATGAAGTCGTCCGGCAGTCCTTGTTCCTGCTTTAATTCTCCCCAGCGTCCGTTTCTGTCGAAAACCAGCCCGTTTCGCCAAGTCCCAATCCAAAGAGTACCCTTGGAGTCAAAATGGAGGGAATGGATTCCGCTTCGCAACCATTCCAGAGGAGACGCCACAGCGTGAACTTTGCCCAACTTGAATTGATACAGCTTGCCATCCTGGGATCCAATCCAAACTGAGTGGTCGCCAGCTTCGGCAAAACAGCGTATATCGCTGGTGCTCAGTAACTTTTGATTTGCAAGAACACTCTCCTCATCATACCGAATCACCCCCTTTGTGGAGCCTATCCATATCTGCTGGTTCGAATCTTCAAACATTGCGTTGATGGCCCCCTCCGTGGCCTCCGGCAATTCGTAGCCGAGAGGGCTGGCGCTGTCTCTCAGCCAAAGGCCGAAGTAAAACAGCCCACTCCAAACCTGATGGCGGGTGTCTTCCAGCACACTTCGGATATAATCCTGCCGCCAAAGATCATTGCATTGATGAAATTGGACCTGCCCATCCGCGCCAATCCGATAAAGTCCAGCGCCCTCGGTTCCCACCCACAGCCCCCCCTTCATGGCGGGGGCAATGGTGGTCACTGCTCGATTCTGCCAGTTGTCAGGCGGCGCAACCAATCTCACTACGCGCCGCGTGACACGATTCAAGCCGTGAACCGTGCCCACCCAAAGATCCCCTTCCTGGTCCTCGCAAAGCGACAAGACTTGGTCGTGGGACAATCCTCCAAAAAAATCCATTTTGTGCTGACGGCCCTCTTCGTCAATCATCCATACTCCTTGTCCGTATGTGCCAACCGTCAACTTGCCGGAGCGAGTTTCGCACAAACACGTATTTTCCCTGCTTTGCAAATCCAGAACTCCACGGTCTTCAACCCATCGTCCATCCTGCCATCGCCTCAGGCATTGGCCGTCACGAACCCATAATCCACCCGAACGCGCCCGGGCGATATTCCGCCATTGACCGGGCAGGCCTGGTAACACACACGACATTTTCCCCGTTTTGGTATTGAGAAGATATAAATTCCCCCCGTCAAACAACACCCACAAGCCCCCGCCCTCAGCCGCGCAAATATCCCATATGTCCTTCTGTTCCGGGCGGGCTATGATTTTTCCTGGACGATGATTTTGAATAGCCAGCAATCGCTTCCTACTGGCCGCCCAAACCGTTCCGTCGGACGTTTCCACCATTCTGTTAACCCTGTCCAATAGATTTTCGGCAGAAAAGCTTATCAAATGAAAGCCCTGGTCGTCCATCCATCCCACCTCTCCGGATTGGGTGCCATACCAGATTTGTTCACGGCTGTCTTCAAGCAGGCAACTGATCATGCTGCTTGCTAATCCGGGGGTTTCCGCCTGGTAAAACCGCTCAAACCGCACCCCGTCAAACCGGGCAAGGCCATTTAGCGTTGCCACCCAAATATAACCGTCGTGACTCTGGATTACGTCATTGATTCTCGCCGATGGCAATCCGTCCTGAACTTCCCAATCCACATTCACATAGTCAGGGTCCTGTCTTACCAATAATTCATTTGCAACCCCCGAACCTGTTTGCGCATCAACCAAACCGGGACAAAACAAAAGGCTTAAAAGACATTGGGACAAAAGCGGGATAAAAAGCAGGACACCCCTCCCGCAAAGATAACATGGAATTAAACCAGAAGGCTTAAAACTGCGCTGCCCGCCCAAAATCATGGCCTCTCCTCCGGCTGCCTCATCCATGCGACAAAAGCAACAAGATTTAAAGCATTGTCGGGAAAGGTTTGGTGTGGCATTGATGCGTTTAATGTTGCTTGGGTCACACTACGTAGGGCCCTGGTGGCTGTCAATGTTTTGACATGCTTTGACGGCCCACAAGGACAACCATCCGCCTAATTGGGAGACCGCAGCCGATAAAAGACATTCGCGCTATTTGGAAAAGCCGGTATGACCAGATTGGTGACAGTCTGGGAGCCGGGAATATTAAACCAGAAATTTGAGTTGGCAAAATTGACCGAGTTGGACTGTGCAATCCATCCCAAATGATCCCCTGACCACGACAGCGTCAACACGCCGCCGCTGACCGAGTAAATCAAGTTCGTTGGATTGGTCGCCACCGTGCTGCCCACCACAAGGTCCAATCCACCCGTGCCGTTGATTTGCAGCGTCACCGGCCCTGATGCCCCGTTTCCCCCCACCGTTACCCCCGGCAACCCGCCTGCCACCAGACCCGCATTGCCCGTCCTGGCTGACGCAATGATGGTATGGTGTCCAACCCCCAAAATCCCGCCTGTGTTTTTCACCATGACTGCCGTGGACGCAGACAACGTCAACGTGCCATTGGTCTGCACCAAACACGGATTGGCCCCGTCGTAGATCAAAGACAATGTCCCAGCACCGCAGTTGATTGCCCCGCTAACCAACCCGCCCGACGAACTGTTTCCCAGCATCTGCCCCCCAACCAGCGTGAAAGGACTGCTTTCACCGGAAACGTCCAAGGTGGCGCCCCCCCCGACGATCAACTCGGGGCTGGATACTGTTCCGGTCCCGCTCAAGGCAAGCACGCCTGCGGTGACAATCGTATTGCCCAAGTAATTATTCGTTCCGAAAAGAGTCAGGGTGCCAGAGCCGATCTTGGTCAGGGACAACGTTTTTCCAATTCCACCATCTGTGATTGTCCCGCCATAACTGCTGCTGACATCACCGTCACCCACCGTAAGCATTGATGGACCATTACCGGTGTTTTGGATGATATTGTCGAGAATTCCCGGAACAGGTGTGAAAATGCCATTGACCGTCTCATTGAACCCGTTCAGGTCAAAAGTACATGACCGGTTGATGTTTCCAGGATTCCAGCCTCCAAAAACCAGGATACCCATCCCTGGACCGTTCGGAATTTGTTCGCTGGCTCCAAGCTTTAAAACAGTGTTGTCAGGCCCACCATAGCCTGAATGCGATGTGTAATCATTGTCAATATAGGTGTTGCCGAGGTAATCATTGGAGAGACTGCCAGTATTTGCCAGAATAAAAATGTTCGTGGCCGCCACCCCGCCGCCGGAGGTAAGCCCACCGTACCATCCATAGAAGTCCATTCCTCCGCTTCCCGTGATCTGTCCATTGATGGATTCACTAAACAGCCCGGGGTACTGGGTCAGGAAACCAATCCGTGAATTGGTGGAGGAAACCGTGTTGATGATGCCGTCCAAGGTGTCACCGCTGCTTAGACGAATAGCGCCGTCATTATTGTTGGCATCGTTGTATCCGGTCCCGGAAATGTAAAAGTTATTGGAAAAGAATCCCGGCACATTCAGAAACAACTGGTTGGTGGGGCCGGCAACAAAAACCGTCGTTCCCGGAGAGAGAGAGCCAGCGGCGTTGATAATGATGCGCCCTTGATTAACCATGGTGTCTCCCGTGTAGGAATTGGAACCGCCCAGAGTCAAGGTGCCTAAGCCATTTTGAACAAGGGCCAGGCCGCCACCAGTGTTTTGAATCACTCCGTCAAATTCACCGCCATCGTTGTTAACTCCCACGAGAAGGGTTGCGCTGGCTGCTCCAGTGTTGTCAATCAGCCCGCTGCCATCCAATCCATTGATGGCTTGCACTGTTCCCGCCAGATCCAGAACGCCGTTATTCGTCACGTCGCCAGAGTTCGATGCCGCATTGGTACCGTTGGGCAGCAGGTTTGGCTGGACCAATTGCAAAGTTGCATTGGAATAGATAACCGTGCCTCCATTGTAACTGGCCGCGCCCCCAAAGGACACTGTGCCGCCACCAGCGATTGTCAGCACATCTCCCGCTCCATTGTCCGAAACTCCGCCATTGACTGCAAGCGTCGCTCCGCTGGCCACATTCCAAATTTGGTTGCCCCCCAATACCACAGGGGCCGAAATTGTCAGGTCCTGTACGGCGGTGGACAGATCCAAACCGTTACCCAGCGTCAAAATATTCGTGCCCTGGATTTTCACCGGGCCAGCCGGACTGGTGACAATCACTGATGGAATATTGAAATTGGCCCCAAGGATCGTGTCCAGGTTTGTAACCGAATATTCATTAAATTCCACAGACTGGCCGCTGGGAACCTGTTGAAAACTCCAATTGGCGGAATTGGTCCAAGAGGAGCCGCCAGCGCCAATCCAAGCTGGTGGAGGCGCGGGCACGATGAATCGCCACTGATCCGCAGTGCCTGTGTTGCCAGACGTCACCATTGTGAAAGTGGCTGCCCCGGTCGAATTATTGAAAGCCAGTTGCAGTCTCAAGCCGGTGGCTGGATGGTTCAGATAATACCAGCCATAACCTGTCTGGCTGGTCTCGCTCAGGCTCCATTGCGCAGCCGTGCCGGTGGTCCCTGCTGCAACCAAATCAACTGATCCTCCGCTGGTGTAACTCAAACACCGCCCGTCCAGCGCTGAAACCAGATAGTACAAGCCTGGCCCCGCCGGTTGCAGCGTCCATTTCGTTGAAAAATCATTGATGCGAATATCCGTCGCATTGACAGAGGCGCCCGAGGAATTTTGCAAGCGCTTCCGGGTGCCCTCACCGAGGATCTCGGTGAACATCTTCACCATCTCTGGCCCCTCATGCATCTCGATCGAGCAGAAGAAACGGCCCGATTTGATGTACTCACTCGGTCGATATTTCAGCTTTTCGTTGCAGTATCCGACGTAGATGAGCTGGTCATCGAGGCGCACGGCCCAGTGCGGCAACCATCCGAATCCCGATTCGAGCA
>DAIDJC010000137.1:0-4930 GCA_027451565.1 Limisphaerales bacterium
CTATTTGTAGCAATCCAATCTCCAAAAATCATTCCGAGCACCGTAGGGGCGGCACATACAAGGCATCCAACCCATGCAAAATTGCGGGGAATATCCACCCCCCCGCTGAGCATGCCTATGCTCCACATGGTCAAACACAAACCCAAAATCGCTCCTTCGCTCTCCTTCCACCCAAATTTCACAAGCCTAAAAACTGAGATGCGCCCTTAAGCGTGAACTCGGTGAAACTGCTTGTCACAGCTTTTGAATCAGGCATAATGACCGTCCGAGTTATTCGGGGTGCAGTATCAGGTCTGTGCGATTTTGAAATCAAAAGCGGTCTTGGATGGCTGCTTGGTTGGCTTGGGCCTTAAAACCCTTGTTACGGGGCTGTTTTTGCAAATGGAAACGCTAAGTCTTGAGTCCTTGTCAAGTTTGGCAGAGGGCCTTAAAGCCGTTAAAAATCTTCGCAACTTATTCTGCGATAATAGGATGGGTTGGTAGCTCAGTTGGTAGAGCAGTGCCCTTTTAAGGCATTGGTCCGGGGTTCGAGTCCCCGCCAACCCACCACTTTAAAATTTCCGCCTAGTCATCGCAGGCTGCCTCCCTTTTCCAACCCCGCCAAGTCAGGTTTTATGCCTGGTGGATTCATTTCACCCATTGGGCCAACCGAACACTGGGTTTTTGCATTTTTTAAGGACGGCGAGATCGTTGATGAGTATCCGGTTTTAGTCCCTGGACTGGTTTCTGAATGTGTGTCCCAAATCTAGTTTAAATTTTAGGGAATTGGATGTAGTTTAGAGGCATTAAGAGCGAGACCAAAATTAAAATCTGGGGTGCCCGGGGGTCCATTGCCACCCCTGGGCCGGACACGGTGCGTTATGGTGGGAATACCAGTTGCGTGGAATATCGGTCTGGGAATGATGTGATTATTTTGGATGCCGGGACCGGCCTGCGCAAACTCGGCCAGGCTTTGTTGCAGGAATTCAGCTCGGGCGCAATGAACCTGACCCTTCTTTTGTCGCACACTCATTGGGATCACATCCAAGGCCTGCCCTTTTTTGCTCCTATTTATGAGTCGCGCTGCCGGCTCCGGATCATTGGTTGCGAAGGTTCGCGCAAAACCCTGGTGGAAGCGCTTACCGGACAGATGGAGACAACCTATTTCCCGGTGCCCTTTTCCCAATTGCCCAGCAATATTGAAATCGAGGAATTGCAGGATTTCACTTTTGACATTGGCAACACCATTGTGCGCGCCAAGAGAGCCAATCATCCGGGCGTGACAGTGGGTTACAGGTTGTTTTCGCCCGATGGAGTGGTTTGTTTTTTTCCGGATGTGGAGCCGCGCTCGGGAGGGCATCAAAAGGACTTGGTCGAATTTGTTAAAGACGCGGACCTGCTTTTGCTGGATTCACAATATGACAGCGAAGAATACCGGCGTCATGTGGGCTGGGGTCATGGATGTGTCCGCGACTCTGTGGCCCTGGCCGTGGAAGCCAATGCCAAGAGGCTCCTGATGTTTCACCACGACCCGGATCATACAGACGCGCGGATTGATGAATTGGTGAAGGCGGGGCGGGACTTTGCGACGGAGGCAAAATCCTCTTTGGTGGTGGACGCGGCAATGGAAGGCTCGACCATCCTGCTGAGCCCCGGTTCAAAAGTTTGATCCGAAAAGCGAAATTCAAAAGGCCAATTCAAAAGGCCAATCTGCCCCAATTTACTGGGTGCACCTCTTTCGAAAAATCTCACCAGACCGCTTCGGGTATGTTTTTGATTTTTCCAAAGAGTTTCCGCTCTGGCACTTGCCGCATCTTGACCCTTTCCATTTCGCTTTTCGGGTTTAGGAAACCCAGACGAAGCAGAAACCATCTGCAAGAAAAGCTGTCCATTGGGTATGGTTGGCCTGGTCCCGGGGCAAGCCAGCGGAAGCTCAGGATTCAAAACAAGACCGAGCCGAGTTCCGGCAATTGGGTTTGTGGACGGGTCCGTCATCAGGGCCCACGACCGATTGAGTGAGGTTGCACCAGACATGGCAGGGGGTTTCGTGTTCTCCCTGCTTTTCAGCAAAGGCATCCTGCGGGCTGGCCCCCACGTAAAGGGTTTTGGTGCGGAGATGTTTGCAGAATGTCTGGTCCATGATGTTATCAACCTTTCAGTTTAAGCAAGGTGCGGCAGATGAGTGCATGAGCCATGGGCACTTTATAGGCATTATGTTCCAGGGGCTTGGCACCGGCCAAAAGTAAATCCGCCGCGTGTGCAACCGTGTCGGAATCCAGCGGTTTGCCTTCCAGAAATTGATTGGCTTTGTCCATTTGATGGGGCACCGGGGAAATGCTCCCGAGCGCGACTCGCGGGCTGGTCAGTTTTCCATCCACAAAATCCGCCGCAGCCGCGCAGCTCACCAGCGCCCAGTCAAACACGTGTTTGTCGCTCGCCTGCAGGTAGGCACTGCGGGGGCGGGAAAGCGGGATTTCCACGCGCAAAATCAAGTCTCCGGGCTTGAGGGAATTGTGGGCCAGGTGCATTTTCCAGGCATCGGCATAGAACTCTGCCATGGACCAGCGCAATTCCCTGCCTTGCGACAAGACAACGGCGGTGGCATCCAGCGCTGCAAAAGTGGTGCCGAGGCTGGAAACGACGGGGCTAATGCAATCGTTGCCGGAAAAGAGGCTGTGGTAGCGGTTATCGCTATTGCGTGCGTAACAAAGGTCGCCATTTTTCTTGAGACATTGAATGTCGCGCTGGCGATAATACCAGCAGCGCGAGTGCTGGGCCAGATTGCCGCCCACGGTGGCGACATTGCGTATCTGCGGGGAGGCAATCTCAGCGGCGGCCTGTTGAAGGCCTGGGAAAAGGCTACGAATACGGGGATCCGTTTCCAGACGCGCCACGGTCACCAAGGAACCAATGGTGCAGAAATCATCGCCATGCTGGATGGAGTCCAAGCCGGGGATGGCCTTGATGTTGACAAGACGTGGAGGGGAATCGAGATATTCCTTGAGGCGGCCGAGCAAGTCATTGCCTCCGGCGATATAAGCGCCGTCATCGGCCAGCAAATCCCGGGCACTGGCCGTGGAAAACGCTGTGGCATATTCAAAGGCTTTCATGGGTCATGATTTAATGGAAGGTGGAACCTTGCCCAAGGCGGCGAGCACTTTTGCCGGGGTGATGGGCAAGCTTGGCACGCGGACACCGATTGCATTGGCAACAGCATTGGCGATGGCGCCAGCGGTTGGGACCGTGGACGGTTCGCCAATCCCAATGACCCCGCGTTCGGGCATGTTGACCAGGACAACCTCAATATCGGGCACATCGGCAATGCCTGGAAGTTTATAGGTCTCAAAATTGGGATTGAGCATCACTCCGGACAGATCATCCATCACGCGCTCCTCATAGAGGGCGTAACCCATGCCCATGATGACCCCGCCATTGATCTGGCTGGCCAGGGTGAGTTGATCAATGATCAATCCGCAATCATGGACGGCCACCACTTTTTGGACTGTGACGAGACCGGTTTCGGTGTCCACCGCAACCTCGGCAAATTGCACGCCGCAGGCGTGGCTGGAGGAAAGGCCCTTTTGCCATCGGCCATGCACGGTGAGCGGGGAAATCCCCAATTTTTTGCAGGCATCAAACCAGTTTTGCCCGCGCGCATCAGCCATGCCGGACAGTTTTTGGAGCTGGTCCAGGGCCTGGTTGCATACGTCATTCACGGTGGGCGAAACCGAGGCACAGGTGGTGCTGCCGCCGCTGCCAGGGCCGGCAGGATATTGAGTGTCTCCCACCCGCACGGTGATCTGTTCCGGGGTCAGTCCCAAAATTTCCGCTGCCACCACCGCAATGACCGTCTTGGTGCCTGTGCCAATATCCTGCACTCCCAGGCGTAATTCAATGCTCCCATCGGGATTAATTTGAGCCTCTCCTTGCGTGAATGGACTGCCGCCGCCAGCCGGCCATGCCGCGCCAGCACAACCTAATCCCGTTTTGACAATTCCCGGGCAGGTCCCGGGCGGGCGGTATTTTTGTTTCCAGCCGATTTTGTCGGCACCCAGGCGGAGTTCCTTGCGCCGGATCGGGCTGGGATCATTTTTAAGCCGAAAATCAAGCGGGTCCATACCCAGCTTTACAGCCAAATCGTCCATGGCTGATTCCATGCCAAAAGAGGCGGGAGGATTTCCCGGGGCGCGAAACGCGCGGGCTGAACCGGCATTTACAGCCACCGACCGCTGCGTCACCCGGGCATTGTCCACCTTGTATAAATAAGGAGCAGGTATATTTGCGCCGCCGCCGCCGCCGCCCGCATCTCCGCCAGCGCCTATCCCTGCCGTGCCGTAATTTTCCATCTCGAAGGCATGGAGGGTGCCATCAGCCAAGGCCCCCATTTTTATTTTTTGAAAGCTGGAAGGGCGGTTGCCAACGGCCAAGGCCTGGTCAAAGCGGGTCAGCATCAATCGAACGGGCGCGCCAGCCTCCTTGGAGAGGCGGGCGGCGAGGACTCCTTCGACCCCTGCTCCAAATTTGGCTCCAAAACCGCCGCCCATGAAATCGGTGATCACCCGAACCTTGCTTTGGTCCATTTTCAATGCGCCAGCCAAGCCATCACGCACGCTGGAGATGCCCTGAGTGGAAGACCAAGCAGTGATGCCCTCACCAGTCCATGAGACCGTGTTTCCATGGGTTTCCATGGGGTTATGGATTTGAACCGGGGTGGTATAAAAACCCTCGATGACAGCCGCACATTGTCCGAAAGCCTGGTCCACATTGCCATTTTCGCGGGTGCGCGGGGTGGAGGCATTGGCCGACCCTTCCCATACCTGGGGTGAATCAGGATCCAAGCCGTCCTGTTCCTTGACGACAAACGAGGGGGCCGGTTCGGCCTTGACCAATATGGCGCGCAAGGCATCCAGACAGGCTTGTTTGGAGACGCCGGCGACGGCGGCGATTTCCT
>DAIDJC010000137.1:4940-8573 GCA_027451565.1 Limisphaerales bacterium
CCTTGATTCCAGAGATTTTCAGGGCTGGACGGAGATCCACTTCCAGGATTTTGGCGGCGGGCCAGGGAGCGCGAAGGATCATGCCATAAAGCAGGCCTGTGGCCTGGATATCCGAAGAATACCGCGCGCGGCCCGAAACTTTGTCCGGACCATCCACGCGGGGCATGGAATGGCTGATATACCTAGGGTTCGTCGGCCAGGCTGGCATATTCTATGAAGGTGGTGGGATTACTGCTCTCGATGCCGGCGGCCTCTTGGACGGCGGCGACAATATGGGGGTGCGTTCCGCAGCGGCAAAGGTTTCCGGAACAGGCATGTTTGATTTCATCCACGGAAGGATGCGGATTCTGGGCGAGCAATGCGGTGGCACTCATGACAAAACCGGGCGTGCAATAGCCGCACTGGAGCGCGTCGCGCTTGAGGAAGGCCTTTTGGAGCGGCGACAAATCGCCGTTTGCCGAAATTCCCTCGATGGTGGTCAAGGCTTGTCCCTGCGCTTCGATCGCCAGTTTTTGACAGGAGTACACTGGCTGTCCATTCATGAGAACGGTGCAGGCACCGCACGCAGCGCGATCGCATCCCTCCTTGGAACCGGTCAGGCTGGAATAGTTTCGCAGGGCATCCAGCAGGGTAACCCGGGGTTCCAGCATGAGCTTAAGTTGCGTGCCATTGACGTTGAGGGTGACTGGCACGGCGCCGGGACCGAGCACTTTCTCCGCGTTAGCCTTTTCCAGTTCCTGGGCCACTGCGGCTGTTTGGGCGGCCATGGCACTGACGGCAGTGGTGGCCACACCCTTTAGAAAGTTGCGACGTGAAAAACCCGGGGATGAGCCGGATGACTGGCCGACGGCATCGCCTCTGGCTTCGCTGCCGCTTTGACTGGCCTTTGACTTGGGATTATTCATGGGCCGAACAACCGGTCAGTGATGACTGGTCAACAAGAGTTTGTAGTCCTCAAAGGTATCCATGTCAAGGGTCAATCCGACATCAGAAACCGGACATTGTTTTATGGTGGTGGAATGTTGATTCATAAAATCCTTCAAAGTCGCCAGGGATGTGGTTTTTAGCCGGTCAACAGCCCATCGGGGCAGCAGAACCGGATGTCCGGATCGGGATTCATGGATGGGCTGGCAGATGGCATCCGGATGCTGGAGATGACACAGCAGGATGGAGTGGAGGGTGTCAGTGCGCAAATGGGGCTGGTCCCCCAGCACAATAACACAACCGGTCAACCCGGGAAACCAGCCGGTCCACCGGGCAGCAGCCTGAATGGAACTGAACATTCCCAAATCTGCATGGGGATTGACGATGAGGTTTTGGATGGGAAAGTCGAGACGCCGAAGTTCTTGAGCAATGGCTTCATCGTCTGGACGGCTGACCATGGTGATTTGAGCCGGTTGCAAAGACCGCCATTGAGAGAGAATCGCACCAATGACGGTGCTCTCCCTCCAAGGCAGGAGCAGTTTGGGGCGACCCATGCGCGATGACCTGCCAGCACCAAGGATGACCACGCCCAATTGGCTGGCGGCGGCGGGCTGGGATGAGTCGTTCATGAGCGATGGCAGGTCACGGGGCCGGTTTCACGGGCAGATGGTTTCAGCCGCATTCAAGAGGCTCCCCCGGGGAGACAATGACGAAGGCATTCAGAACGTTTCTGAACGTATTGGGCAAGGATGCTGACGGCGATTTCTGGAGTGGTTTGGGCTTGGATGTCAATGCCCACCGGACAGGCGACTTGGGCCATTTGATCCGGCGAAGCGATTTTCTGACGGACAAACTGCTCGCGTATGACCCGGGCCTTGCGGCGGCTGCCAATCATGCCCAGGAAAGCAAACGAAAGATGAATCCATTCGGTCAAAACCAAGGCATCGTGCTGGTGCCCGCGGGTGACAATCAGGCCAAAGGCGGGTGAACGTGGCGGAGGCTCATTCAACAACTCATGCCATGGCCCCACGACAAGCCGGGTTTGAGGCGGGAAAAACTCGTGATTGGCCAGTCCGGGTCTGTCGTCAAAGAGAGTGACATCAAATTGGAGTTGCAAAGCCAGGGGAACCACGGCCCGGGCGACGTGACCTGAACCGGCAATCCATAATGGGCATGGAGGAGAGACGGTCTCGCGGTAAAGCCAATCCTCATTCGCGCTGGACACCTGGGCAATGGAAAAATCCTTTCTCACCCCCCACGAAACCGGTTCGGAAAGGCTGGCCAAAGAAGCCCATAAGGAGGCTGCTTCTTTGGCATGGGGTAAAATCAAACCTGAAACGCTGCCTCCGCAAATAAGGCCGTCATCCCATCCAAAATCATGGTCCAGAACCATTTCAAAGGTATCTGGCTTGCCCGATATCAAAGTGCGGCGGGCACGGGCTTGGACTTCCGCCTCCAGGCAACCGCCGCCAAGCGTGCCGGCAATTTTTCCATCATGGAAAAAAATGGCCTTGGCTCCAATCCGTTGCGGGCTGGATCCCTTGGTTCCGGTGATCATGGCCAGGGAAAATGGCTGGCTTTCCCCGCACGCTTTGGTTAGTTGCTCAAAAAAGGTGTGCATTCAGCAGTCCCTTCCTGGCCGCATTGGGAATAGAGCGGCCAAACCGGGCAAGAAGCTGGCAAAAACATGCCGCACCAGACCCTTCCAAACTGCGTTTGCCGCCTCGTACCCAGGAGCTTGACCGCGCCTCATCGCTGCGCCCGATTCCAGTTTCCATCTTGTTCAACCTCATCACGTCAGAAGATTTTTGAAAATCTTTCCCAACCGCTCACCAATTCGCTCACCAATTGCCCTGGTTTTAACCCGTGCCGGGGCATGCCGATCTGCGGGCAAACTCTGCCACTTATGCCCGTGGGCATCAAGAAACTACTGGGTTTTAAAATTGCCATGGTTATTCACGGTTATTGAATCTTTAAAATTTGACCATCCAACGCCTTTTGGTCATCACAGAGCGATGTCCCTTTCAGCCCGGCTGGCTCTCGCAGTGGCTTTTGGGGCGCATGAAGGAGTTTACAATGGGCTTGAATCCACCGTCTCTCCCACCCTCTTGTCATTCAATAACCACTTTTCATGCGGGTTTTGATTTTCCCAACCTTAATTTGAAATTCATTCTGGCAGGCCGCCAGGTACGCCAAAGGTCATTGTACCAATCGGGCGATTTTGTCCGGGTCGGATTTTTCTCCACTGCCGGGCCGGGCGTGCATATATTGCTTTGCCATGAGTTTTTGGCCAGAGGCGCATTTGAAGTGTCTGAATTTAAAGCTTGAGCAAGCGTTCTGATCGAAAGGGTCCGACATGTTTCATCATCCAGGCCCGGATTGGGCGGTTAACCGGCTGCCAATGACAACTCCGGATCCAGCTCCGCTTCAGCGCCTGCTGCGCCATCATTTTGGGTATCCCGCATTCAGGCCCCTTCAGCTGGAGATCATTCAGGATGTGCTGGCTGGAAAAGATGTGTTTGCGCTCCTGCCCACCGGAGGTGGCAAGTCTTTGTGTTTTCAACTCCCGGCATTGGCGCGCCAGGGGCTGACGGTGGTGGTTTCGCCTTTGATAGCGTTGATGAAGGACCAGGTGGATGCATTGAATGCTGGCGGTCTGCCGGCCACCTGCCTTAATTCCTCGCTTACATCCAGCGAGGCACGCGAGCG
>DAIDJC010000138.1 GCA_027451565.1 Limisphaerales bacterium
GCAACCTTTGGTTCAATTCCTGTGCGGCATTGTATCCGGATTTGCGCAGTTTCACCTGAAAAGCGGCCACTTCAACCAGCCGGGCCAGGTCTCGACCTGTCCGGACGGGAATGGTGACATGGGGAATGTCTATTCCCAAAACCTTGACGTATTCCTGCTCCATGCCCAGCCGGTCCACATCCTTGACCTCATCCCATTGCCTGAGGGAGACAACCAAATCCAGGGTTTTTTCCTGGCGCACGGCCTTGACGCCAAACATGAGGCCCACGTTGATGATGCCAATGCCCCGCACCTCCATGTGGTCCCGCGTGAGTTCTGAACTGGTGCAGACGATTTCGCGATTGTCTGAAACCACCACCTTGACCACATCATCCGCCACGAGGCTATACCCGCGTTCGATGAGGGCGAGCACGGCCTCGCTTTTGCCGATGCCGCTTTCGCCCCGTATGATCACGCCCACGCCCAGGATATCCACCATGCTGCCCAATTCGGTGCCGCGGGGGGCAAACAGGTTTTCCACTGCCAGGGTGGCCAGGTTGATGAATTTCATGGTCACCAAGGGGGTTTGAAAAATGGGCACCGAGGCCAGTTCCGCTGCGGCGAGGAATTCCTTGTCCGGCCTGAGGCTGCGGCTGAAAACCATGCAGGGAATTTTGTAGGCAAACAGGTAGGCGTAGCGCGCCGCCCGTTTTTCAGGAGACAATTCGCGCAAATAAAACACCTCGGCGTGACCCATCACTTGGACCCGCTTATAGGCGAAATAACGGGTGAAACCGCTCAAGGCCAAGCCGGGCCGGTTCACGGTGGGTTCCCGGATGATGCGCTTGAGCTTGTTTTCACCGGCCAGCAACCGTAGTTGCAAGGGATCGGCGTATTCCCGGTAAAACTGCTCCACAGTCACGGTTGAACGTTCCATAAATTTCCAAGATTGATTGACGGCACGCCGGGTGCCTCAGAGCTTGCCCACGGGTTACAGGTTGAATTCAGGTCCTAAATAAATCTCGCGCGCCTTCGGATCATTGGCCAGGAACTCCGCGCTACCCTCCACCAAAACCTGTCCCTTGTGAATAATGTAACCCCGGTCTATTAATTTCAAGGTTTCACGGACATTATGATCGGTGATCAGGATGCCCAGGCCGCGATCGCGAAGCCGTCGGACGATTTTCTGGACTTCATAAACGGCAATGGGGTCAATTCCGCTGAAAGGCTCGTCCAACAGGAGCAGCCTTGGGTGGGTGACCAGTGCCCGGGTGATTTCCAGCCTGCGTTTTTCCCCGCCGCTTAACTGGTAGGCCTTGCTGCGGCGGATGGGGGTGAGATCAAGCTCTTCCAGAAGGTATTTCAACCGCATTTCCCGCTCCGAACGCTGCAGGCGACACGTCTCCAGAATGGCCAGGATGTTTTGCTCCACGGATAACTTGCGGAAAACCGAGGGTTCCTGTGTCAGGTAGCCAATACCCAGCCTGGCGCGCAGGTGCATTGGCAGCCCGGTGATGCTTTTATCCTGGTAACTGACATCCCCGGAATCGGGTTTTACCACGCCCACCACCATGTTGAAGGTGGTGGTCTTGCCGGCTCCATTGGGTCCCAGCAGGCCCACAATTTCACCCGCTCCCACTGCGATGGAGACCCCATTCACCACGCGGCGGCCCTTGTACTCCTTGATCAATTCCCGGGTGGCCAGCAATTGTTCAATCGTGCCTGTTGCGGGTTTTGGCGCGTCTTGCGGCTTTTGACTCTCGGGGCTGGTTTGAGGCGCAGTCATGGTGGTGTCACCGGCTGCTGCCCGCTGGCAACAGGAAGGAGGGCCGGTTGGACGGGTTGTTTTCAGATGCAGGAACCCGAAAATGAGTTTCCACGTTCACCCCGGAGAAATTTCCATGGGTATTATCATAAACCAGCGGCTGGCCGGTCATCCATCCCTTGGAATTTTGCATTTTTGCCGGCACGCTGTCGGATCCAAGAAAGGTGATGGTGTCATTGGTTTCGCCTTTGCTGACCTCGTACAAGTAGATGGCCTGGTCGCAGGTGATATGGTTGGTGTCCGCATCCTTGACAAAGTCCACCGTGACATGATTTTCCGCCAGGGCATGGGTGGGTTGCTGGTTGGTGCTGTCCTGCGATGGCAGGTCAATGGTGAGCTTGTCACAATGCAGGCTGCCCATTGCATTGGTGGCCACAACCTCTCCGGAATAGATCACCTGCTGTCGAAGCCCGTTTTGAAACACGAAATGCCGGGCGCAAACTCCCACATATTGTCCCCCGGCTGCGGGATTGATGGCCATTCCAGGGGTGGCGGCAAGACCCGCCCGCGCCACCGCCAGAATCAAGAGCATGATCCAACCGTATTTCATGGCTTGTGATCAGAAAGCGATTTCATTTTCACCAGGGTATAAACCTGGTTCGAGATGGTGAGAGAATTATCGGTTTGTTGCCACAAAAATCCCCTGCCTGTTACGTACAACCTGTTGTCGGCGGTTTTCATCTGGATGGGGCCGGAGGAATAGGCCAGACCGTCATAAGGGGCGTAAATGCAGTCTGGCGCCTGAATCAATGCATCCGTCCCGCCATCCAGCCGGTAGGTTTGGATGGTGAGGTTGCTGATGTCCAGGTTTCCGCCCGGGAGCGGCATGGCGGAGTCGCCTTCCAATTCCATTTTCACCTTCAAGTCGTTGGGAGGTTCGAAGTATTCGTCCGTCTTGAATTGGGTGGCTTTTCCCAAGCCGGGCATTTGGGCATTGCCATTGCATTGGAGGACCGCATGCAGGCTGGCTGCAAGCAGCAGGCAGGCCGGGCGGCGGCAAAAGGAAATGCGCCGGTTCACAGTCATGAGCTGTAAGCTTCGGAAAAGGCGTTCCAGAGTCCCTGGGCTTTTAAAATCAGCTCTATGGTTTCACGCACAGCCCCGTGGCCACCGGGGTTCCGGGTCACATAGTGGGCCGCCGCCTTGGCTTCGGGCACGGCGTTTCCCACCGCCACCGCCAGGCCGCATCGTTTGAGCGGGCCAAGGTCAATGATGTCATCCCCCACAAAGCAGGCCTGGGCCCAGGTTAATTTCTCCTGCTTGAGCACCGTTTCAACTGCGGCGGATTTGCTGGTGTGATCTCCTTGTTGCACGAGGTGGTCTATGCCCAGTTCCCTGGCCCTGAGGGTTGTAGCGGGGGAGGGTCTTGCAGATACCCAGCCCACTTTTAAACCCGCACGCCGCGCCAGAACCATTCCAAGTCCGTCCCGTATATGGAACCTTTTTAATTCCCTGGTTCCTCCTATGTAAATAGTGCCATCGGTCAACACGCCATCCACGTCGCACAGGAATAACCGGATGGTTTTGAGGCGCTTGTTCAGTGAGGATGCAGTTTTGGCCATGGCGGCAATCAGCGGGTGGCGTTGTTCACTCAATCGGGTTTGGCTGGAAGCTTTGCGATGTTTTCAGCAAGATTCACCTCATAAAAAAAGGACAGCCAATGGCACGAAATTTCAGGGTCATGGCTGGTTAAAGCTGGCATGGGAAAGAATCACTGTTTGATCCGGGGGTTGCTGGATTGGGCGGTGGTAAAAATGGCCTTAAGATGGCGGAGCACCCCGCGCATGTTTTTCAAGGGAATCATGTTGGGTCCATCGCTGAGGGCTTTTTCCGGGTTGGGATGCGTTTCAATGAACAAACCATCGGCACCCGCCGCCAAGGCAGCCGCTGCCAGTACGGGGGCAAATTCAGACTGGCCCGAGGACCTGTCCCCGCCTCCGCCGGGCAGTTGCACGGAATGGGTGGCATCAAAAACCACGGGCAGTCCGCTGCGTTTCATGATGGGGATGGAGCGCATGTCCACCACCAGGTTGCGATAGCCAAAGGTTGTCCCGCGTTCGGTCAAAAGCAGGCGTGGATTGCCGGATAAACGCGCTTTTTCAGCCACTTGCCCCATTTCTTCCGGTGATAAAAACTGGCCCTTTTTCAGGTTGATAATCTTTCCGGTGCGTGCTGCCGCCGCTATCAAATCGGTTTGGCGGCAGAGAAAAGCCGGGATTTGAAGAACGTCCACGCATTCACCGGCCGCACGGGCCTGTTCTTCCGTGTGAATATCCGTAAGCACCGGCACTTGCAGTTCCTCCCGGATTTTGCCGAGGATGTCCAGGCCCGGTTTCAAGCCGGGGCCGCGGTGGGAGCGGCTGGAGGTGCGGTTCGCCTTGTCAAAGCTGGCCTTGAACACCAGGTAAATCCCCAAGTCACGGCAAACTTCCGACAGCTCCGCGGCAACCTGCCGGCAGAGCCTCTCATTCTCAATCACGCAAGGGCCGGCAATCAAAAATAATTGCCGCGCTCTCGTGAGCTTTTTCCAGATGGCTTGGGTGGCGAGCACGGCGAATTCTGCCCCAGCTCCCCCGCCATGGGCAAATCAAATCACGGTGCCATCGGGAATGATCGCATCCTTGGGGATGATCACAATGCCGTCCCGGATGAAGTAATTCTTGTGGTCGAGATTCTCCGCCTTTCCGGCGGGGGAGATGGTGACGTTGTTGCCGATGCGGGTGTTTTTGTCTATGATGGCATTTTCGATCGAGCAATTTTCACCGATTCCAATCCGCGGGTTGCCCTCCTGCAGGTTGCGCTCCACCGAGTCCTGGGATTCGTAATAATCACTTCCAATCACGATCACACGGTTCAGGAGGGTGCCGCTCCCGACGAAGGTACGCAGGCCTATGATGGTGCTTTTGATGGTGGCGCGGTTGATGATGCAGCCATCCGAGATCACCGCATGGTCAATTTGCGCGCCGTTGATCTTGGAACCGGGCAGGTAGCGTGGACGCGAAAAAATGGGGGCGCTCATGTCAAAAAAGTTGAACCGGGGCAGTTCTGAAACCAGGTCCAAGTTGGCCTCAAAGAAAGAGCGGATGGTGCCGATGTCCTCCCAATAGCCGTCGTAAACGAAAGAGCACACCCTCCGCGTTTTGATGGCTTGGGGGATGATGTGTTTGCCGAAATCCGAGTGGGGATTGTCCAGCAGATCGCAAATGACCTGCCGGCTAAAAACATAAATGCCCATGGAAGCGAGAAAGGCATCGCCCTCCAAGCGCACGCCCAGTTGCCGGCGGATTTCATCGGGTATTTTCAGCGGGTCCAGGAGCGCCGGGTCCTTGGGTTTTTCAGTGAAGCTGGTGATACGCAGGTCCTGGTCCATTTGCATGATGCCCAAGGCATGGCATTCCGACCGGGGAACCGGCTTGGTGGCCACGGTGATCTCCGCGCCTGTGGCCATGTGTTGTTGCACCATCGCCTGCAAATCCATCCTGTAAAGCTGGTCGCCGCTCAGAATGACAAGGTACTCAAAATCATGGTCCAGGAAGTGGACCAGGTTCTTGCGCACGGCGTCGGCAGTGCCCTCGTACCAGGAGGTGTTGTTGAAGGTCTGTTGGGCGGCCAGGATTTCCACGAACCCCCCGGAAAAATGGTCGAATTTGTAGGTCCTGGAAATATGGCCATGGAGGGAGGCGGAATTGAACTGGGTCAGGACGTAAATGCGCCGGAACCCCGAGTTAATGCAGTTGGAAATGGGAATATCCACCAGGCGATACTTGCCAGCGAGAGGAACGGCAGGCTTGGCGCGGTCCTTGGTGAGCGGAAACAATCGTGAACCCTGGCCGCCCCCGAGGATGACGCTCAGGACCTGGCTTGTGTTTGCGGTTTGCCGTGAATTGTGATTCATGAAAATCCTTTTTGTCGAGCTTGAGCCAAGTCTAAAGGCGATGGTCCACCAATGCAAGGGAGTTGTTCAGACCACTTGCCCGCCAAATCCAAACGCAAAATAGCGTATGCTTAGCAACGTGCCGATGACACTGGATCAAATCGTTGAAGATACCCGCCACCGACCGCCGGAGAAGGTTGGCGAACAGGTGGAGCGTTTGAGCGAAGACCTGCACACCAGGGACCCGGAAATCAAAGCCGCCTGGAAAACCGAGGCAAGTGTCAATCCTTACTAACGACAGAAAAGCAACGTTTTGCTAAATGTCGGGATGCCTAGGCGGTTGCGAATCGAGTAGGAAAGGGCTATTTATCGTGTCATGAATCGCGGGAACCGGCGCGGAAGCATTTATCGGGATGACGCCGACCGGGAGCGATTTCTGGCCACGCTGACGGAAGCTTGCGGCAAGACGCAATGGGAGGTTCACGTGTATTGACTGATGCGGGACCATTTTCATCTGGTGCTGGAGACTCTGCAGGCCAATCTGGTGGCGGGGATGATATTATTATCCGGCAACAAACAGTGCGGGTATTTGTTTGCGGGCCGGTACAAGGCTTTTCTGGTGGATGGAAGCGGGGACGGTTCGACATCATGCGCAATGAAAAGGCCTCAATGGGGAGCTCGATTGAAAATTTAGACAGGATTAACAGGATGGACAGGATGCCAAAATGGGGGATCGAGAACTGACAAAGGCGCTGGATTGGTTCATGTGTTACGAACTTTTTTGTCATCATGTTTTTTGCCGAATTGTAATCGTAAAATACCGGGTTTTTGGCTCAGTGCTGTCGTAAAAGCAGGTCGCGTCGTAAGCTTGGGTAGAGCTACGATGGAAGTGGAAAACGGAAACCCCAGCATTTGCGAAAATGTTGCCGAATTAAGACTGCCTCGAAAAGTGTGCTGAATTTGCATCGTAGCGATTTAGCGTCCGGCAGGATGGTAACGGCTTGGCCTTGGTTACGGCTCTGGCAGGGAGCCAACCAGGGTGCGCGGCCCAGGCAGCCAAACGACCAAGAACACGGTTTGTGAGCCATTTACAAGGCTACGGCGCTGTTGGCGACGGTACTCGGTTAAAGAGGACATGAAGGAAAAGGGCGACGGCGCTGACGGCACTTTACGATGCGAGCGCGGCAAGAAAATGAGTGAGTATGACGCCAGCGAGCGGTTTCGGACGATAAGTCGGCAAAAAACGGCACTTTTTTACGATGAGAATTCGGTACTTAACAGCCAGTGCCTTGGTGGCCACAACCGTGCCGGTTTTGGCCGCCTTGCGGTCAAACCATTTCCGGCACTGCTCATCATAGCGCTTGGCAAAGTTCGCCGCCTCCACGAACGCCCAAGCCAGGTATTTGTTCCCGCATTTTTGATTGTTATCGCCCTTCTTTTTACCGTTGCTGAACCGCTTGGAATCAACGGTCCGGCAATAACTGGCAAAATTCCCCGCGCTTTTCAACCGCCGTTTACAACCGCCCCATTTCGCCGATTTCCATCGTCATGGTCATGCCCCAAATGCGTCCCACGCCCGGCAGCGTCTGGAGCGGTTTATAACAAGGCAGTTCCCGGGCGCTGGCCAGCACCGTCCGCTCGATCGTGGCAATGCTCTGGTCCAGTTGATCCATGTGCGCCTTTTGCAGTGTGGCGATGAGACCGTTGGCGGGATGTTCGTAAAGCGTCTGGGCCTCCGCCACCTCCCAACCCTTGAGTCGGCTCAGGCTCATGGCCTGCCCGGTCGTGCGCGTGTAGAGGCTTTTGAAACTGAGCATCATCGCGGTGCGTTGATGGACCAGGCCCATGCGCCGGCGCAACAAATCCCGCACCGGTCGCAGTTGCGCGTCGTAAATGTAGCCCGTGGGGAGAATGTTCAGCCGCTGCAACTCCGCCAGAAAGTACGCGTCGTTCTTGTCGTCGTCGTGCTTGATGCCGCTGTACTGCTCAATCTGCGCCGGGTTGGCCAGCACGACCGGATAGGAGCGCGCCCGCAAGCCGTCCACCAGTCAATACCAGTTGTAGGTTGATTCCACGGCGATGCTTTTAACCTGCGCCTTGTAAGGCGCGAGAAAAGCGTCCACCAACTCCAAATCACAGGCCAGTTTCTGATGCTTGAGCCGACCGCCGTCCTGGTTCACGAGGCCGGTCACTAGATTGTTGCCATGTAAGTCAATTCCTGCCATTAGTTGCTTTGTCATATGTGTTTCCTTTTGGTATCTGTGTTGTTTGTTCTTGCTTCGAACAACAACCTTTTACCGGAAGGAAACCTTCCTATGCCAGCCCGCCTTTAATGTTTATCAGTCATTGATGGCGGGCATGCGGGATGGGCTTGGATTCGTGCAAATCCCCGGTTGATTCCAGCGCTGCCAGAAACCCAGCGGCTTTCGATGCGGTTTCCTCAAATTCCGCCTCGGGATCCGAGTCTGCCACAATGCCGGCGCCAACATTAAAATAGATCTGCTTGCCGGTCAGCACCGCTGTTCGAATGGCCACTGACAAACGGCTCGAGGGGTTGAACCCCAGGTACCCAATCGCCCCGCAGTACACACCGCGGGAAACCGGTTCCAATTCATCAATGATCTCCATGGCGCGAAACTTGGGGGCGCCGGTGATGCTGCCGCCCGGGAAGCACGAGCACAAGGCGCTCAAGTGGGTTTTTCCGGGTTTTAGCCGTCCTTCCACCGATGATACCAGGTGCTGGACTTGGGAGAATTTTTCCAGCGCGGCTAGTGTGGGCACGTGAATGGATCCGAATTCGCAGATCTGACCCAGGT
>DAIDJC010000139.1 GCA_027451565.1 Limisphaerales bacterium
GGGAGAGGATTAAGGAGAGGGGAGATCGCAAACAGCCAGCGCGATAAATGAGCAGTCTTATTTTTCGAAAGATCAGCGTTACCCCTCCCCGGCCCTCCCCATCAATGGAATTGATGGAGAGGGAGAGGGGAGCAGTTGGTTGGTGGAGGTTTATAAAAATTCAAACGCGGAGGCTGAGGAGGACTCTCCCAAAAACTGAGACGCGCCCAGGTATTTCAGCCGTTTGAATTCCTATTGTAAACAGCGCGGTTTTTGGATAGGGTGCCCGGCGAAAGGTCCAAGCCTTCTGACTTGGGATTTGGAAACAAGGTGCGATGCCCGGGGTCAGGTGTGGGACAGCATAAACGGTTTTTGCCTGAAATAGGGCGCCCGGCGAATCACTAAATCCATCGCTGTCAGGTGCCACGCGGAACAAGCCCATGTCTTGAGCATGGGGCTGTGGTGCTTTTGGGAACAGTGGCTTCCAATAAGGTCAAAAAAAGATGCCAAGCGGGATGGCAGGCGGCGGATCAAACAATATGAACAAAAGTTTGAAGGCGGAAATAGATCATTTAACGGGCAAGCTGGATAAAATCATAGTGGAGCAGGCGGGCATGTCGGTGTTCCGCTGCCTGGACACGGTTCGAAAACTTTCCAAAAACGCGCGCCATCGCGGCAGCGAGGCAAGCCGGCTGGCCAAACTGGGCATCCTGAACCGGCTGGACATGAAAAAAGCCTGCCAGGTGGCGCATGCCTTCAGCTTGTTCTTTCAACTCGTGAACCTGTGCGAGGAAAGAGCGCGTGAAAGGCAGCTCCGGACCAGAAAAATGATGCCCATGTCGCTGCCTCATTTGTTTTCCGAGTTGAAACAGGCCGGCGTGACCGAGCGCCAATTGCAAGCCTGTCTGGATGAGATTGAAATCGAGCCGGTGCTGACGGCTCACCCAACCGAGGCCAACCGGAGGGCGGTTTTGAACCAGCTCGCCCGGCTTCATTCCCACTGGGAGGATCCAGGGGAGGTTTTGGAAGCCCTTTGGCAGACGCAGGAAATCAGGGAGCAAAAAATCGGCCCGCTACAGGAGGTGGACAGCGCCTTGTACTACTTTAACCGGACGATTTTCACCACGGTGGCGGATTTTTATGAGACGTTTGACCGCGACCTGGCCAGGCATTATCCCGGGGTGAAAAGGCAGCGTGCATTCCTGACCTTTGCCAGTTGGGCGGGGGGCGACCGGGATGGCAATCCATTTGTCACACCGGAGATTAGCTTCACCACGGTCAAGCGGCATCATGAAACGGCGCTGGCTTTTTATGAACGGGAATTCGCGGCGCTGGCCCAGGAGATCACCCATGCGGATGCCAACGAATTGGTGACCGTTCCCCACAGCCAGTCACAACTTGACAACCGTTATCAGCCTTACGAGGTGTTTCGTGAAAAGATTGGGGTGGTGCGGCAGAAACTGGGCGAGAAAAAACTGGATATGGCTGAGTTGGTGTCCGTGCTGGAGGAAGTTCGGGCTGGTTTATTGAAGCAGAAAGCCACCCGGGCAGCCAATGGGCGGGTGAAGCGGCTGCTCCACCAGGCCAGAACCTTTGGATCTCATCTGGCTGAACTGGATTTTCGGGACCATAGCGGCAAGCTCGACCAGGCGCCTGCGGAATTGATGGATGAATTGCAAGCCATCAAGTTGATTCAAAAGAAGCATGGCACGCAAGCGGCCAGCCGCTTCATCCTGAGCATGACCCGGAATGCCAGCGACATCCTGCGTGTGTTTCATCTTTGCCAGTTGGCGGGGTTGTATGCCATAGACTTGGTGCCGCTCTTCGAGACCATCCAGGACTTGGAACATTCTGCCCGGGTATTGGGTGAACTGTGGGCGGATGTGGAATACCGCCGGCATCTCAAGCAGCGTGGATGGATTCAGGAGGTGATGGTGGGATATTCGGATTCCAACAAGGATGGCGGTTATCTGGCGGCAAACTGGTACTTGTACCGTGCGCAAAAGGAAATGTCCCGGGTGGCGGATGAATGCGGGATCAAACTCCGGTTTTTTCATGGCAAAGGAGGCACCATTGACCGCGGCGGAGGCTCCAGCTACCGCAGTCTAAGGGCGCAGCCCCATGCCGCGCACGGCGGCAGAATCCGCATCACGGAGCAGGGCGAAGTCATATCCCTGAAATACTCCAATCCCGTCATCGCGCGGCGGAACCTGGAGCAGCTCACCTCGGCGGTGATTGCCGCCCAATGCCTGCCCAAGCCTGAAAGCGCCGAATGGCCCCAATGGGAGACTTTTGCCGACACACTGGCCCGGTTTTCTTGCAGCCATTATCAAAAGCTCGTTTATGAAACGCCGGATTTTGCGGAGTATTTCTGGCAGGCCACGCCGATTGACCTGATTGACCAAATGCGCCTGGGTTCGCGGCCCTCGCGCCGCAGCGCCAATGCGGACATCCGGCAACTGCGGGCCATACCCTGGGTCTTTTCATGGACCCAATCCCGGCACATGATTTCCGCATGGTATGGCGTGGGGCACGCCTTCCAAAGATTTGCAAAGGAACACGCCGATGGCCTGGATTCCCTGCGGCGCATGTACCGCCGATGGCCCTTTTTTCGGAATCTTCTCGATAACGCGGAGGTTTCCCTGGCCAAGACAGACTTGGGAATTGCACGGCAATATGCGGGTTTGGTGGAGAATCAGGAGGTTCGCAAGAGGATTTTTGGCCTGATCGAGGACGAATACAACTTGTCGGTGCAAATGGTCCTGGCCATCAACGGACGCAAGGAGTTGCTGGAAAATCAACCCATACTGGCCCAGTCCATTCGGCTGAGGAATCCCTACGTGGACCCGCTTAATTACATGCAGATACGGTTTTTATCGGTTTGGCGCAAGGCCGGTGAGGGACATCGCACCGAGCAGTTGCGCAGATTGCTGGCGCTGACCATCAAGGGCGTGGCCTCCGGAATGAAAAGCACCGGTTAGGTCCTCCGGTCTCAAGCCAGTGTTCGGTTCCTCTTTTTTAAACATGTATTTCAGCGCCGGATTGCACCGGGATGTTGCTTGCTGGTTGAATAAAAAGAATGCCTCCGTAAAGACGGGATACTAATAACAACGGACCTTGTTATTTTCAGGCAGTATTTTATATTTCTCTCATGATCAAACACCCCATGCAGGTGGTTGTATTGTCGGTCTCGGCAATTTTTTTCAGCATCAGCGCATGGTCCCAAGGTTCCCCCGCTTCATGGGCAGACATCCGTATGGCGGCTGATTCCGGGGACGTGGCTGCACAAATAAAACTGGCCAATCAATATGTTTTGCACGGGGATTTGGTGAAGGGCGAAGCTTGGATGCGCAAAGCCGCCAAGACAGGGAGTGACACGGCCCAATTTCAACTGGGCAACCTGCTTTTGCGCCGAGCCCGGGCCTTTGGAAACCAGGATCCTGGTGAAAAAGCCATGGTGGGATCCGAGGCGATTGCCTTGATTGAGATGTCCGCCAAGCAGGGCAATTCCGGGGCGGAGGTTGCCCTGGCATCGGCGTACCTGGGAGGAGATTTTACCAAGGTTGATGCCGAGGCCGCTTATGAATGGGCTGATCTAGCCAGCCATGCGCCCGCCTCAGACCCTGCCCACAGCAGCGGCATCACCATTCGTGACTCGGCAGTGCTGCAAATGACCACGGACCAGATCAAGGAAGCCCGTCTCTGGGTGGCCCATTTCAAACCAGTTAAAGCGGCCAAGGGATCGCAACCGGCCATGCCTTTGCCGGCTTGGGCACGTCATCTTCAACTTTCTGGACTGAGTGGTTCACCATCCCAACCCCTGGCCATTATCAATAATCAAACTTTTGGCGTGGGCGATTCCCTTCCCATCCGGTTAAAAGACCGGACCGTTCAGGTGCAATGCTTGAAAATCAATGCTCAATCCGTCCTGTTACAAGTTCAGGGTTTGGATAACCCGGTGGAACTCACCCTGACCCCTCCCTGATCCGGGGAGGTGGTCCGGCGCGGTTCAGGCTGGGGACATCCTTGATTTCAATGTCGTGCGGGAGGGCATGATCGGCAAGGACAGCCTGGCCAGACCAAACTTGGCGCGAGGTCCATTCTGTTCGGGAGCCCTTCCAGAATGGATCGTCAGGTGATAGCCCGAGTGGCAGCAAGACCGTGGCGGTCAAATAGAGGCTGCCGGTGGATATGTAGGTTTCTGCCAGTGTCGGTTGATGGCCATAAAGCCCCATTTGAAGCCATCCAGCATCATTGAAAGTTCCGGGCGCGTTGAATACCCGCTTCATCACGGCGGTCAGCGCGCTTCGCACCTGCGCGGGTTGCAGCGGGGGCGGCAGGTCTCCCCGTAATGCCGTTTGGGCCAGGCAATGAAACACTCCCAGCCGGTAGGTGATGGACCGGCCAAAACATGGAAAGGTGGCGTCTGGGGCTATCAATCGTTCTTGAATCACCGCAAAACGTCGCGCCCTGTTTGTTTCCATTTCCAGTAAGGAGGAAAAACGGGCGTCTGTCCGGGTCAAATGACTCAGGATCTCCAAGAGCATGGGGTGGATGACAAAACTGTTGTAATAGTCCCAATGAAAAAGCGGGCCATCTCCGTAAACCCCGTCACCTTTGTACCATTGCAACATGTGTCGGAGGCACTCTTCCAAGCGAGGTTCAAGCGTGGGCTGGCCAAAAATCATTAACGCCGTTTCAATCATTGCTGGAAACAAAACCCAGTTGCTGGATTTGGGAACGGCAATCGTTCGGGTGGATTCCAGCGCTTGGATTATTTGTCTTTGAACCGAATGTGGCAAAGGGTGCCACAAAGCATCAGGAGCTCGCAAAAGGCCCAAAGCCAGAAATGCCGCGTCCACTAACGGCTGAGATCCCCGGGTGAAATTCATGAAATCCGGGGATTGCGGATTGGTTGCGGAATCCAGGGATTTTTGGGCCAGGGCAAGCATGGAAAGGCGAACCTTATCCTCGGATGGGTCCGTGCCAGTGGCTGCCAGCCAGGGAGCGATGCCGGCCAGCAGGCGGCCAAACGCCTCAAGATAAGTGTAATGAATCCGGTCCAAAGGATGGGCCGCCTCCACGGGCATGGTTTTGGCCATTTCTCCAGCGGCAAGGCGGCTTAACACCGGGGTGGCCAGTTTGACTGCATGGTTTATCCAAACCACCCGGTCGGATTCTTCCGTGGCTTGCCCTTGAGGTTGGTCTGGCTCTTCGGCTCTGCCAGTTTGGGCGCCAACGAGGCCGGCAGCTCCCAGCAAGGTCAGGTTCTTAAAAAAGGCGCGCCGATTTTCCATATTGGATGAAACCAACATGGAAACCCCAGGGTCCAATTTGTTGGGGCGCCATGGCAGTCAAGGAGTGTGGGGTCTGGTCCGGACACGGATCACATAAGGGCCATTGCCGACAGGTTGGTTTTGCCAGGTCCCGCCGGTGGTTGAGGCGTAATTGCCCAGTGCACCAAAGCCGATCCAGGCCGGGTAGGGGCAAAAAGACCATCCCACCTTGGCATTGTCCGAGGGAGTGGTTGGGGCGAGTTCCACGTAATAGGTTCCGGGAGGGAGGGTGATGGGGGTGTTTGGAATGAACGCTGCTGTTTGCTGCCCTGTCACCAACGCGGAGCCTATGGTGCCCAATGGGTTGGACGGGTTGCCGTTGGCTCCTGCCGTCCACAGGCTGGCTGTGATATTCCCAGGCAGGTTGGTGGCGATGAGATCGGCGTCCACTTCCAACAGGTCAAAGACTCCATTTGTATTGATGAATTCCTGCGCCAACAAAAAATCATAGGCGTTATTATCTGTCCCGATCGGGCCGTCCCAGCTTCCAATCGTCTGGGTGGTGTTGTCCGCAACTAATCCTTGTCTCAGGCGAAAAAATGCCTGCGAACCCGGCGTGGAAGCCGTCACGCTGTTTGTTCCGAGCTGGTCGGTTGGCAAACTTGACATAGGAATCCATGTGCCGGGAGACAGGTTTGTGGTTTCGTCCGGCACAAATCCATAAAGTAATGCAGGCCAAGCCAGTGTGATTTGCTGGTTTTGGAGCTGGACACCCAGGTTGGCAGGGATGGGCGAAGCCGTTACGCTCATTTGCTGGGGATAATTGGTGATGGAATTATTCTCCCAATAACCGGGAGAGTCGTCTGCAATGCTCCCCAACAACCCGGTTCCAGACCACAGAAGGTTGTTTGCATAGGACCAGTCCACCGCACCGCTGTCAGCCGGGGTGGCTGGTGCCGTCACCACATAATAGGCACCTGGATTCAAGACAATGTTTGTAAACGGTGAAAAATTCACCAAGCCCGAAGTGGCCACAAAATTGGTTCCAACCATGGCCAACAGGTTGAAGGGGTTATTATTGGCATCGGTGTTCCAGATGGAAACGGTGATGTTTGCGCCCCCCGAACTGGAAATCAACAGGAGCGTGACTTCATTAAGAAGGTATGGATTCGGTCCGGGAGGAATCAGAAATTCCTGGCCTATCCGGAAATCATTTGAGTTGGCATCGCTGCCAATGGGGCCGTAATAGTTACGGGTGGGTTGCGTTAGATTGTTCACGATCACGTCGGAGCGGGCGACTCCTGGGAGCATTAGCATGAGCGTTGCCAGGATTAAACGGATCAGGACGGGGTGTTTCATGGAATTAAATGGAATCAAAATCTCCGCCTGGCTTGTTGGCGGAAAAAGCTTGAAATTCGTTCTGCGACAAAGGTTTCACAAGCCTGGCTGAACTGATTCAAGAACATTGGCACATACTTAGGCATGCGGAATATGCCATACAGGCATGATGAATTCAAGGAGGGAGCGGGAGCTGCGGTTTTTGACCCCACATCCCAAGGGGGCAACGATGGAATTATCTCAGGCGCAATTTTGCAAAAAGGGCAACCTTGAAGAAATCCAGGAGGATGAAATAAGCCAAGGCCGCGAGCGCCACCCAAGCCAGGAAACGACAGGGCAGGGCGGTGACAAGCCAGCCCTGCCAGCAGATCAACGTCGTAAAGCCAAGACCCAGGATGGAACTCCAGAGCATGAACCGTCCGGGCATGGAATGCCAGAAATGCAACCTTTCCCGGAGGAGGTAAACCCCGGCCTGTGAGGTGATGATGGTGGTAAAAAAGGTGAGCGCCTGAAGGTGCAGCATGTCGAGTTTGAGCAGGTAATGGCCCCACATGAAAATGCCCAGGGAAAAAATCAGCCTGCCCAAGGCCAGCGCCACTCCCGCTCCCAGGATTTTTCGCGAATGCCATTCATTGGGCATGGGCGAAACTTCCATGTTGTCGGTGGAAATGGCCATGGTCAGAAAATCATTCAAAAAAAGAACCAGAACCATCAGCATGGGCGTGAGCGGCTTGTGGCCGGTCAGCAAAAACCCCACCACCAACAGGGCCATCATCTCCATTTTTTTTGTCAGTGTGTTCAGGGTGTAGGTCATGATGCGTTGAAAAACGCACCGGCTGGTGGTGATTGCGGCGGAAACTCCGCCAAGTCCCGGCTGGGTAAGCACCATCGCCGCCGCCGCCTTGGCCACATCCGTGGCGTTTGCCACCGCTATTCCGGCTTCCGCCTGGCGCAGGGCAGGCGCGTCGTTTACTCCGTCACCACTCATGCCCACCACCGCCCCCTTCCGCTGAAAGGCCCGGACCAGCTTGTACTTGTCCTCTGGCAACACCTCGGCAAAAACCTGATAGCTGCTCGCGGCTTTTTCCCAATCCAATCCGGATAATTTCGGGCAAAGCGTGGGCGGAATGCCCGTCTGGTTTGCCACGCTACGCGCCGTCAGGGCATTGTCCCCTGTGATCATCACCACGCGCACCCCGGCGTTTTGAATGGTTTCCACCACCTGCCTGGAATCTTCCCGCACCGCGTCTTCCATTCCCAAAAGACCAAGCCATTGCCAGCGTGTTCCATCGCCCTGAGCCACCCCCAGCACGCGCTGGCCTTTGGCGATGATTCCCTCCGCAGGGCCTTTCCATGCCGCCTCGCCGATTCCCGCCCGGGCAGACACCACCGACGGCGCCCCTTTCAAATACGTGCGGGTTTCCCCGGAGGAGGTTCGATAGGTGGCCTCGGAACACTTGATGGCCGGATCAAATGGCTTGAATTGAGTTCGGGACAATCCCGTGTCTGATGGTGCCCCAGGGGCAGCCAAGGCCATGATGGCGCCCTCCACGGGATCCATGCCGGAGGGATCACTGGCCAGCGCGGCGGCGCGCACCAAAGCCTTTTCTTGTCCGCTCTCGGCTGGCAACACCGTTTTGACCGTGGCCTGATTCTTGGTCAGTGTGCCGGTTTTATCCGAACACAAAACGGTCATGGAGGCGATGTCATGCAACGCACTGAGCCGGGTGATCAGCACGCCGTTTTTGGATAGCTCCACCGAACCCTACTGCGGCCCGTTCGCTTAACCCGCAGCCGGTCGCAAGGGTGTCGGCGATATGGCTTTCAAAACTGTCATCCGCCTTCATGACCGTCGCAATGCC
>DAIDJC010000140.1 GCA_027451565.1 Limisphaerales bacterium
GTGATCAAAAACTACTTCTTCAAGTATGGCAAAGCACTCGTTCACTGCCAGCAGCCATATAGGTCAGACAAGTTACACACTCAAACAGCAGGAGGAATGTGAATTCACCCTGCAAAGCATGTCGCTAGCAACAAACCATTGTTGATAGTCATTTCTGCTCAGCATTGTGACCCAGCACAAACGAGACCAAACATCTATCCTACAGCCCAAGATGCACCATCAAGGGAGGTGGCTGTAAACGAACCGGAAGCAACGTATATTCCATTCCCATAGGCCACACTAGACAAGTCACCCGGAACACTTATTGAACGATCAAGCCAATTCACACCGTTTGTTGACTGAAAAATCCCGCCATTGCCGCCCACGGCAATAAACTGGTTTTTAGCGTAGCACACGCCTAATAATGAATTTGGAGCGGACCCGTTTGTTTGCCAACTGAGTCCATTCACGGTGGAATAAAAGCCACCAGGACCAACTCCAACGAACACACCGTTGGCACCTGCCATTTGAGCCATCGCCGGGGCCGTTGTGGAGGTGACGGACCAATTTGTCCCGTTTGTTGATATCAGTGTGGTAAAATCAGGGAAAAATGAGTATTCACGGGACATTGGCAATGCGTTCGCAACGCTTAGATTTGGCAGGCTGGCTTCAGCCGTGATGGCAGAGCGGTGATTGCCCGAGATTTCCGTCCAATCCACCAAGTTTGGCGAAACAACAATGCCACCCGCATCACCAACCAACACATAAAGTCCACGACCGTAACAGCACCCATAAAGAGAGTATTCCGAAGAGCCGACCGGCTGCTCGAACCAATTGACGCCATCTTGCGAAGAAATCACCACTCCAGGATAATTGAACTCCAATGTTTGCCCGGTGTCACCCACCGCCACAAAACCATTGGATCCATTGCAGATTGAATGGAGCGTGAACAACTGGCTCGGAAACCAAAGGCTTCCCTGCACATTTTTGTTCGTCCACAAGTCATACCCAAAATCAGGCGAGAAAAGCACACCGTTTTGATACGACGAGACGCTGGGAACACTCAAATCACCCACGGCAAAGACGCCGCCAGACTGGAGCGCATCCACGCCGTAGAGGTTATTTGTGATGCCCGTCTGACTCTCCGGAACTGGAGCAAATGATCCCAAATAAAGATCAACGACTCCATTAGCTCCAACCGCAATGTAATCGGAATCAAAGTAAGCCACGGAATTGAGAGTGTTGGTGGTTCCAGAAGGAGTGGGCGACCATTGTAAATCATTCACACATTGTAACGCCGCTCCGGCATACCCCACTGCAAGGAATTGTGGACCACCATCGGCGCGCCAGGAGGAGTCTCCAGCTATGCCGAGAAGGGAATTTGAAGTGATCGCTGGAACCTGTGACCAGCCGATTCCATTAGTTGACAACAAAATAATCCCGCCATCACCTACCGCGGCAAATTCTCCATCAGCATAAGCCACTCCCCGAAGAGGGCTGGCAACTCCAGAAACCTGGTTAGTCCAGTGATAACCGTCACCTGAATTGACGATGGTGCCTGAGTCACCAACGGCAATAAATTGTCCTCCGCCATAAGTCACGGCATAAAGCGTCCTCCCCTGGGGAATTGGATAACACCAGTTCCAATTGGTTAAGGGATCAGCAAATAAATCTCCTTTGGCGAGAAGCACCAATAAAGCTCCGAAAAACTGAATAACGCCAGCTTTCATGGTTTCAACCTACATAAATTCGCGCAAAAAATCAAACCCTTTGGGGAACATCCCATCAATCTTTGTCCAATCCGTTAGGTTGAAAGCGGATGGCATTTGGGCACACCTCCATTTTCAATCGGGAAACCCAAGGTCATTTTTCCAGGCCAATCACGCTTTCGACCGCCTCGATCGAGTCCACGCAATCCCATGCCCGGAGATTGAGTGTGGGCGGGGTATTGGATTGCCAGGCCGACCAGGAAAGATTGTCCCCGGGCCGGCGAACCTGCCACGCCCGGTTGGCATTCATCTCCAGCAAACCCCGATATTGCCCCATGCATCCGGCGGCGCGCGCGTATTGGGCCATCCACCGGATAAAAATAGAATTGAACCCCGCGTTATTGGAGGAGGAATGATAATCTGGCAACAAACCCGACACCGCGAGGGTGTGCCAGGTAAAATCCGCCGCCCGTGCGGCATCCCGGAACTGTCCGAGCAGGCTGGCCAGACCTATAAACGTTCCCTGGTTATAAGATGAGGCCCAATGGTTTACATGCCCGTCACGATCCAGCGCATCGCTCACCGCCCCGGTCTCCGGATCAAATAGATGGGACCGTTCCCAGGCAAATATTTTGCGGGCCAAAACAAGATCAGCCTTGTGCCCCTGGGCCTGGTGAAGAAGACAGGCGGCAATGCCGGCAGGCCCGTTCACGCAGGCATTGCGGCTTTGGTTGGCGGTGGTCCAAAATAATCCGCCACCCTCTCCCGCATCCCATGCCCGGGCACACACACGGTCAAAATTAACCCGGGCCACCTTCAGGAAAGGAGTTTGATGAGTGACTTGTGCGCCCCGCAAAAAAGCAATGCAGGCCCACATGCAATCATCGTTGTAGGCATTTCCAGTCCAGTCCGTGCCATGTCGGGCAAGGAAATTCTTCAGCAATCCATTCACCGCAGAAGGCGCAACGCAGGGATGGGCAGACTGCGCCCCATCGCAAAAAACCTCCACCTCCTCGGCTTCCTTCCAAAAATCTTCAGGGGCGCCGTGTTGATCTGCCCGAACGCACATTCCGGGGTCTTCCACGCGGCAGAATGCGTTCGAAAAAGCCCCGAATAAAACTGCGGCGCGGTCCGGTTGCACGGCGGCGGCATGGGTTGTGCCAAACAGGAAAACGGCACCCGCCACATTGGCCATCCAGAGGCAAACCCGCGGGAAAAATCCCGGGAACGAGTGGGTTCTGCCGCGAGACTTGTCGTTAATGCAATAGAACTGCCAGGACATGAGGGGCCGCATCGTTTTCAAAATGAACCCACAACAGCCGCTGGCTCGGGTCGTATTGGCAAGAGGAGATCGGCACCCCATCCAGGGTCACTGAGAGGGGCGCGTGGGGGCAGGCAAAAAGGGCGATTGCCTGGGTGTGGCCGACGCCCTCCATGCGGTATTGAACCCCACGGGAATCCGCGGCCTGCAAGACCGCCCTGCAACCAGAGGCGAGCAGCGTGGGTCTGATGCCGGATTCCGCATCCAAGTCCAATAAAAACCATCGTGATCCCGGGGTGACGGACACATCCCGGAGCACCTGCAGGCGCGGATCAAACAGGTTGACGAACCGACCCGACAGATGGCGTGGCGTGGAGGTGGAATTCTGGTCCAGGCCGCCTGCAATGACATAGGGTCCGCGCCGGAGCTGCAAACAGGTGCTTTCCTGCCATTTCAGTCCGCATGCCTCGGCGGCGCGCCGGGCCAGCGACACCACACGTGCAGCGCCCTCAGGGCTGGTGGTCAAATCCGCCGGGCGTTCGCGAACCCATAACACGCCCCCGCGCCCCACCGGTGTGAGGGTGTCCGCCGGCGGATCCTGCCGCAATCCCAGCAAGCCAAACAAATGACGCCGGGGCGTGTCGAAATGGTTGGCTCCTTCGTTCCACCATTCGCGAACCTGAAGATAAGGGTCGGCATCACGATCGCAAAAAACCAGGATTCCACCCTTTTTCACCCAATCCACCAAGGGCGGGTGGACTTCCGGGGAAAGCGGTTTTTGTCCATCATAAGAAAGAAACAGGACGCGGAATGGATCCAGGTAATGGGGCACGATCACGTTTTCCAATTGCACAGGCGTGACCGGGACGCCCTTCATGACCAGTGGCATGGCCAGGCCATAAAAATTGCCGAGGTAAGGGTCACTGGGCGTGGGTTGCCCGCGTTGAAACATGAGCGAATCGCTGACCATGACGCCGATGCCCGTGGTTCCGGCATTCCAAGCGATGGAAGGTTCATCCATGTGGTTGAGGGCATTGAAAACGATTTGCAATTCCGTGGCATAGTCCGGGGGAATGGGCTGTCTTTTCTCGGGGGGCGCGCTGCGGGGATACCGCCCCCCGAAAACGCGCTCGGGCCAGGGCGCCACTTCGTACTGATGAACATCCGGTTGAAACAGGGAAGCCGTGAGGGTGGATTCCCAATTCTGGCGGTAATCCGTCCAATCATGGTTGGGATTATCCTCAATGGGATCATTCAGGTACCACACGGCGCGACCGGTGGCGCGGACGAGGTTTTGCATGGCGCCATATTCCAGGAAAGCGGTTTCGAAAGTTCGTGAACGCACCTCACCTGCGTAGCGGTTGGGTTCCCGGGATGTGCCGGTCCATATCTGGGCAATATACCCGTCACAGCCCTGCACCCGCGCAAGACTGGATTCGGGGCTGACGATGCACCATTGGGCATAATTCAAAAGGCTGTGGGTGGCCACATGACAGCGAACGTGCGCGCCTGTGCGCTGGTTATAGGCCTGAACATAATCAAAAACCTGCTGTAACGCCCTGCGGTAAAGGTAATATTTAAGCCGCCCGGCGCGCCAGCGGGCATCCACCGACCCATCCGGGGGTTGCCAGGCCTCGTGGTAATAGGCTGCCCACTCCCTTTTAAAACCTTCCGAGTAACCTGCACGATCCCAAAACTCCGGTTCCTCCAGTTCAATTGCCCGGGCGCCGGCATCCAGCGCCCGCTGCACTCCCACGCAGAGAAATTTGCCGTAGTTCGTGCCTGGGGACATGTAATAAACATCGCCACCGTGGCCTATCTTGTTGCCGTCCCGGTCTGTCTGGGCCTCGTCCTCATGGTTGATTCCGTCAAATCGCCCATACAAGTAATCCTGATACTCGCCCCAGGCCACCCCGGTCATGACATGGATTTGGTAACCGTGCTCCCGCCACGTCGCCACCCTGGATGGCATTGCCGGATCTATGCCATAAACCATGGCCACATCTGATTGCAAGTCTCCGCGCGGAGACCAGGGCAGAGAGGTTTGAAAGCTGGTATTTTCCGCCGGGGATGAATGGGTGTCCGCCAGTTCGATCCCAGGCAGGGCTGGGGCGGGGATGGCTGCCAGCGAGGCCGCCAGACACCCCGCCACCAGCCACTTGTTCAAGTTGAAACGCATTGTTAAATTTTTCATTAATGGAAAAGTCCCGCCTGCTCCGTAGCCGTCACTTCGGTCACCTGGATGTTTTTAAACGCCGCGCTGGATTGTTCCGGGTCCGTGCAATAGAGGCGCGCCCCGATCATTCCGCTGGAATAATGATCATCTTGAAGATCAAGCACGGGAACGGGTTGATGGTTGAGAAACACCTGAAAGTGGCTGGCAAAGGCCGAGATTTTGACGTGATAAAACGTGTCTGGCAGGCATTGGATGGGATGGGTGGCAAGCGAGTGCCAGGCATTTGAGGCATAGCCCAGTTCCACTTGGGCATGCTGCGCGCTCAAGCCCAGGTAATAACCCTCATACGCATCGGCGCCCATGCCAGGCCTGCTCACGCGAAACACAAGGCCCGCATCCCCGGTTTTTCCCACGGAAACATCCGCCTCAATATCAAGATTGGTGAAGCTGGTGGCCATGGCCAGCGATTTCGCGCCATTGGCTGAACCAGGCACAGCCTTCAGAGCCTCCTGGCTCACCATCCAATTGCCACCCAGGGCCGTCCAGCGGGAGGTCCAGTCTGCATCAAAATTTTCCTGGAAATAGCCGCGCACCGGTTCGGGCCTGCCCAAATAGGGAAACCAGCTTATGCGCAGATGACGCGATCCAAACGGAACCAGAACCACTGGCTCAAGCGCCCCATGACCGGCCACAGGACTGACCGGGGGCTCAAACGCCTCCGTTCCCCTCCAATCCAATGTCCATTGGGGCAGCCTCCGGGCCTGCGCCACGAGTTGAACGGGGGGAATTTTGGATTCAAAAGGATTGGAGATCCCCGGGGTTTGCCGCACTGAAAATGAGGCATCCGGATGGTCCAGGTCCAATTGCAGGGCATAATTCCAGGGCGTGGTGGGATGGATTTCGAACTCGTCAAATCCTTTGCCCAAGGGATCACGGTTGAGCACCGACCACCGTTCACCAATATCCAGGGAATAAACCAGCGGCCCGCGGCTGATGGCCACGGATCGGCTGGGGCCTTTGCGTGTCTGAATGGACATGGGCAGCAGGAGGGACACCTGGTCGCCGTATTTCCAGCGTCTGGAGATTCGATAAAAGGTGGCCGGGGCGGGCCGGGCATAATCCCGGCCATTGACCATGATCCTGGCGGATAAACACCAGCCGGGTATCCGCAATTTCAGCGGGAAAGACACGGAGGAAGCAGGCTGGACCACGAGGCGAACCTGGTTATCAAATGGATAATCTGTGATTTCATGAATGGCAACCTGGACTCCTGCCAGCCTGGTGGAAACCGAGGATGGCGCATAACTCATCAACGCCAGCCCGCCGTCGGCGGTGCCAGCCCAGGCATTTTGAATGAACTTGGGCCAGCCCATGTGGAAGTTGTAACGGCAGCAGGGATAGCCTGACCAGGGCCCCGGCAATGAACCATTGGAATAATCCTGGTTGTAACCATGGCCCCCTTGAATCGCGATGACATTATTGGGTAGGGTGTAATACTGGATGGCCTTGACCTGGTTTGCCAGGGCGGCAGGCAGGGCATTGTAGGTGATGGTTTCCAACCGGTCTCCCAGGTCAGGATTGCCAGTGATCCGCAGATCCGTCTCCAGGCTCAGCATGGCCTCCACTATGGCGCAAAGTTCAACCCCCTGCGTGGAGGCATTTCCAGACAGGAACTCGGTGCCGGACGCGATGCCGCATGGCAGGGCGTTGCCGCTCAACAAATGATCCCAACCCAGTTCCAAAGCGCGAAAATCATCAGGGTCATCGGACCATTGATAATAAATTTCAGGCCATTTCAGCGCCTGCTCCACATTGACATTATGCTTGGGCTGAAAATCGTCCCCAAAGGCGTCAAACAAGTTGCTCGATAAAATGCCGCTCCAATTGTCTGACTGGTCGTGGAGGGTCTGAACCAGGCGAAGCAGATTGGTGTCGCCATTGAGGTTGTAGAGCCACATCACATCATCCATCTCATCCCCCGCCCGCGCCCGGGCCCAGTCTTTCAAAGGCCGCGTTGGGAGCATGGCTTGCATGTAATGGAAGTAGCGATCCAAAACAGCGGGGACGCGCGGGTCCGAAGTGGCCTCATAATAATCCCGCAAGGCATGTGTGGCGGGAATGCGCGGCCACCAGTCATTATTTGAAACCGGCCCCAGGTATCCGTCCTGCCCCTGGTGGTTCAAAAGCCATTCAATCCATTTTTGAGCAGTTGCCTTGAGTTTGGGATCGTCAAGCACATAGGCCAGGTCAACAAGCCCGCGAAAATAATAGGGCCCGCGCTCCCAGGATTCTCCCGTGCCGCCCAACCAGCCGCTGTTGGTGCCCAGGTCGGTGGCGTAAAGCCGCTCTGCCTCCCCGGTCAGCCCATCCGCCTGCAACCGGCACTCCTCCAGCAACCAGCCGCGTGGATGCACACTGCCCAGTGGAAGTTCGACGAATGGAGCCGCCACCAACGGCGGGCGGTTGGTGAGAATCGCGGCGTCTGTCTGCCCTTGGCAAGACATTCCCAAGCCAAGCCAAGCCAAGCCAGGCAAACCAGCACCAATGGCCATTCGGCATGATTCTTCACGGGCCTATGGATTCTTCACATCCACCAGACCAAAATCCACGTACTGGCCACCCACGGTCTGGTGGCAATGTATGGCGATTTCATTGAACCCGGGCTTGAGGGCCGCCTTGCCTTGGGTTGACAGGGGAAAAGCATCGTAACTGGAAATAAATCCACTCACGTGAACAGCCAGCACACCATTGATGTAAACCTCCGCGTCCTCGTCATGATGCAACCACCCCTGCAACCCATCGAGTGAAAGCGAGGGAAGATCTATTTCCCGCCGCAGCCAGATGTCATCGGTGGACCAGGTCGTGCCCACAAAAGCCCCGGGTGTTCCCACGGTCCCAAACCCGCTCAAACCTGTTTTCCACTGGGAATCATCAAAACCAGGCTGGTTCCAACCCGCCGGAGGGCGTGTGGTGGTGTATTTCCAAACCGCAGCCTGCCGGTCTGCGGCGGGCAATACCACGGTCAGGACTGGCGGGGGCGGCAACGGAGCCCAATCGCGGGGATTACCCTCGTCAGCCTTGGCCCACTTCATCCAGATGTCCCGGTTGGAAAGCAATTTGATGAACAGTCCTCCCACCACAGGCCGGGCATGCATCCCGCCGCTGTTGATGTCATCGGTCATGTAGGAATCTGAAACGGGATCCCGCACGGAGGTGTGG
>DAIDJC010000141.1 GCA_027451565.1 Limisphaerales bacterium
GGGTATTCCAGCAAACCCCGGCTGAAAGACTCATCCGCAGAGCTTTCATCGTCGCCCAAAACACCGGGCAACAACCGTGTGACTGTGTCTATCAAAACCATCGCCGGCAAAGCCCCGTTGGTCAGGACATAATCTCCAATCGAGATTTCATCGTCCGCCAGGTTTTCCCGGATCCGCTCATCAAACCCTTCATAGTGCCCGGTCACCAGCACCAAATGCTTCTCCAGAGCCAGCGCCCGGGCTGCGGCTTGATCAAACCGCCTTCCCGATGGCGCGAGCAGGATGACCTTCGTATCCGGCCCTTTTAACTGTTCCACTGCTTCAAAGACCGGTTCCGGCTTCAAAAGCATTCCCGGACCCCCGCCAAATGGACGGTCATCCACCGTCCGATGCCGGTCATGGGTCCAATCCCGCAGGTGATGAATGGCCAGTTCCAGCAAACCATTTTTTCGGGCCCGCATGATGATGCTTTCATCCAGCGGTCCGGCAAACATGCCCGGAAAGAGGGTCAGCACATCAATTTTCATGATCCCCAATGATCATACCCCAAAAATGGGGTTAAGCCGCGCTTTGCGGCTTTTGAACGTCTTTTTCCTCGACGATCTCCACGGAACACCGCAAATCCCGTCGCGAACTTCCAACCTGCACCAAGGAACGAATGGCATTGATGGTGGCCCCTTGCCGTCCAATGATTTGGCCCACATCACCGGGATTCACCCGCAACTGGTAAACCGTCACTCCGGAGCGTTCGACCGGCGTGACGCTTACTTCCTGCGGGTGCTGCACCAGCGCTTTTGCCACATATTCCAAAAAAGCTTGCATAGCCGCAGCCAAAAGGCTCCTCAGGCACTCACGGCGCCGGCTGTTTCCTTTGCTGCTTTTTCAGCTTTCTTAATAAAGCTGGCCACGGTCTCGCTGGCCTGCGCCCCAAGTTTCTTCCAATGCAGCGCCCGGTCCAGTTTCAAAGTGAAATTCCCACCCTGCTTCAAAGGATGGTAGGTGCCAATCTCTTCTATGAACTTGCCATCACGGGGACTGCGCCCATCGGCCACCACGATCCGGTACACCGGAGTGTTTTTCGTGCCGACCCGTTTCATGCGAATTTTTACTGCCATAATGTTATCAAAGGAGCGGTGAGCCTATCACAACCAGATTCAAAAGCAAGCGCTCAGTTAAATAAAATGCGCATAAAAAGCGGGCCGTGCGGGCTGCTTTTTCCGCGTCCTCTCTGCGTCATTCCCCGGTTAAAAAGTTCCCGCTGAGGCCGTTTTGCCCTGATTGCTGGTTCCCCCGCAGAGCAAACTTTTTAGCCAACTCGAAATTCTGTCTTGAAATGCTCCGTGGTTTGGGCGCATCCTCAGGGCTGATTATGGATTTGGCGGATATTTTGGGCCGGGAACAGGTTGTGCCTGATTTGCAGGCAACTAACCGATGGGAAGCCATTGATGAACTCATTGGTAACCTGGTGACCACCGGCAAAATCCAGCCCAAAGACAGGGAGGCCGTCATTGCCGCTGTCCGGAAAAGGGAAACTTCCATGTCCACCGGCATTGGCTATGGTATCGGGCTTCCTCACGCTTCGACGGATTTGATCTTTGAAGTGGTGGGTGCCTTGGGGCGTTCCCATCAGGGTGTTCAATTTGATGCCCTCGATAATCAACCCGTCAAACTTGTCATGCTCTTCCTGGTGCCGCCGGGCCAGTTTCAAAGGCACCTCCACACTCTGGCAAACATCGCCAAACTCTTGCACAAGGCCGATTTTCGCGAGGCATTGGAAAAAGCGCCGGATGCCGATGCCATGATGAAAGCCATTCAAGAGTATGGTAAAAAATGAGGATTACCCCGTTTTTGCGCCTTCCATGCCCAGTCTCCTGGTGAATTTCCGCGGTAAAAGGCAAACCTGATCCATCTCATTCAAGCGCTGCCGGACTGTGCGTTTCACCACCCGGCCAAAAGAAATCCAGGAATTTGTGTCACCTTGCAAACTAATTCAATTTAATCTCCGGCAATGTGTTTCAGGGCTTTTTCCGGATGCGGATGTCCATTCCATCCGTGTCCAGCCTTGTGACCCCAAGTTTGGAGATTACCAGACCAACGCCTTGATGGGCCTGGCCAAGTCAAAGGGCCTTAATCCCCGCAAGCTGGCTGGGGATGTCGTCGCCCGACTGGACCTCTCAGGCATTTGTGAATCGGTGGAGGTGGCCGGGGCGGGGTTCCTAAACTTCCGGCTCTCCAAGGCCAGGCTCGCCGAAACCCTCTCCGAAGCCAATCGCGGGGAACACCTGTTTTTTGATCGGGAAAACGTCGGGCGCAGCATCATCGTGGATTTCAGCTCCCCCAACGTGGCCAAGCCCATGCATGTGGGCCATATTCGCTCCACGGGCATTGGAGATGCCTTGCAGCGCACCTTCCGGCTCCTCGGCCATTCGGTCATCACCGATAATCATATCGGAGATTGGGGCACTCAATTTGGCAAGCTCCTGCTGGGTTGGAAGGAAATGTTGGACCGGTCCGCCCTCGCCACGGACGCCATCGCCGAATTGGAGCGTCTTTACAAAGTCATCAATGCCCAATGCGATGCGGATGCCGGGCGCCTGGAGGCCGCCCGGGCGGAGTTGGTCAAACTGCAGGCCGGTGATCCTGAAAACCTTGGCATTTGGAGGGAGATGGTTTCCCTCTCCCAGGTGCAATTTGACGCCCTTTACAGCCGGTTGGGCGTGCGGTTTGACAAGGCTTTGGGCGAAAGTTTCTACAATCCTTTCCTCGCCGGTGTCGTGGCTGACCTTCTGGCCTGCGGCATGGCCCGCGAAAGCGCCGGAGCGGTGGCCGTTTTCAGCGATGGCCAATTGCCACCTCGCGAGGATCCATTCCTGGTAAACAAGGAGGGCGAATGGGTGGATGATCCCGCCCTGATCCGCAAAAGTGACGGCGGGTACAACTACATGACCACCGACCTTGCCACCCTGGATTACCGGATCAGCCAATGGTCCCCCAGTGAAATCATTTACGTGGTTGATGACCGGCAAACCAGTCATTTCAAAAAATTGTTCTCCATCTACAGGCGCTGGAAGCCTGAGCAGGCCAAAACCGTCCGGCTGGTGCATGTGGGGTTCGGCAAAATCATGGGTGACGATGGCAGGCCTTTCCGCACCCGCAGCGGTGACACGGTTCGACTTCGTGACCTTTTGGACGAAGCCCAGGAGCGCGCCAGGAAACTGGTGGATGCCAAAAGCCCGGAACTCGCGGAAGATCAACGTGCTGAAATAGCCCGGGTCGTGGGGGTGGGGGCCGTGAAATATGCCGACCTCCTGCCCAACCGCCAGAGTGATTATGTGTTTAACTGGGAAAAAATGCTGGCTTTGCAGGGAAACACCGCGCCGTATTTGATGTATGCCTATGCGCGCATTCGCAGCATATTCCGAAAATTGGATAGCGCATGGAAACCGGGCGAGTTGGCTTCCTTAATACTGAATGAACCCGTGGAAATTGCCCTGGCCGGTCATTTGATCAATTTTGGCCTCACCTTGGAAGCCGTGGCTGAGGAATATCGGCCCAATTTCCTCTGCAATTACCTTTTTGAACTGGCTGGCAAATTCACCTCCTTCTATGAACAATGCCCCGTCTTGAAGGCGGAAGACCCTCAAATCCGTCTATCCAGACTGCACTTGTGCGAACTCACCGCGCGGGTCTTGAAAACCGGGCTGGAAACCCTCGGGATAGGCGTGGTCGAGCAGATGTGACGCGCGCCGCATAGCAGATCAACTTTCGACGTTAATGCCGCCCGGAGTTTTTGCACCCTGGCCAAAGACTCCAATTGGAAATTCTATTCGGCATATTTGATTTCCCGCCGCCAGAATCCGCGTTAAACGATTCAGAACTTTGCAACCTCGGCGAGAAGCGCCTTGAAGACACTGGCAAAACAGCTTGATGCTGGTTGGTGTCCAAAATCAGATTGGCAGAATAGAAAAGCAGTCGTTCAGAATTCGATAATCCAAACCAATCTTGGAAGAAATAAATCACTTGCTGAAGCGTCTCTACGGCTTCACGGCGGAGGAGTCTGATTTCATCATCCATTACGACATCAATACCGCCCCGGTCGTGACCGCGGCGAGGAAGACCGCAAGTCACCTTTTTTACTCCTCAACCTTTAACGCTGTGAGTCAGTAGTGATTTTGTTTCATAAACGTTTTTCGGGGGTCGGCGATTTTGAAAATAATTTTTCGTCGCGTCCTCGATGACGGCGACCCAGTCGCCCTGCGGTCTTTTTTCCAACGTGAGATTTCCGGGATTGGTAAAATGTTCCCGTAGCGCTTCGCTTTCGCCGGTGGCCGGATTAAACCAATACGCGTTCAGCGTGCGCGCGGAAATTACTGCCGTGTTGAGAATGATAGTTTGCGGCGAACTGATATAGACCATCATGTAGGTGGCGTCATTGTGTTTCAAAGTGCCGTCACGCGTTGCCTGCACGCGAGTGGCGATATTCGTGCCTTGTCCCGCCAGCACCAGGCTTTGGTCGGGAATCCGCGCAAGATAAGGATGCGAATACAGTAATATTTTGATGAAATGCAATTGCCGCACCGCTGGCGTGCCCAACGCCTCCATCCAGTTTGTCACACCGGGTTTCCAACCTTTGAGCATCCACGGCTGGCCAGTATGCGGCGTCATTTGCCAGATTGCGTCGTGGCCGTAAGCGTAGCCGCAGCCGCCCGCAAATACGCATTGATATAAACTGCGCCTTTGGATGAGCGGATCTTCCTGCGTGCCGGATTCATAGCGATGCTCACCCATCATTGTCGGCTTGACAGAGGAAATTTTCCAATCGCCCAACACCAACGCGGCAGCGTCAAAGTCCGCGCTCGCAGGCGCGCTGCCAGATTTCGCCTGGCAGAGGTAAAAATCCAGCCACGAAGATTCTGCGTAAAATTTGGAACTGGAATTGGGTGATGTGGGATGCACCGTCACGAGGTTTTTTCCTGCGCAGCCTTCTTTCAACGCCCGACCAAACGCATTCACGCGATCAACTTCAATGAAATGCGGAGCAGATTCCCCGCCCGCGCAAAAAATCACGTTTGGAATTCCTGCATAATGGTGACCGAGCGCATGGCCGAGCCTGGTCAGTTGCACGGATGTGTAATTATTCATCGTGCCGGTTCTTTTGCCCGCCCACATTGCGTAGAGCATCACGTACAAATGGTGTGTGGCGGCTCTTCGAATAATGGCGTCGCATGTCTCAAAATACGCCGGGTTCAATTCCGTTTTGTCCGCGCCGATGTAGGCGGACTGGCCGTAGGCATTCGTTGCGCTCGCTTGCGGGAAAAAATTCAATGCAAACATGATCGCGTTGAAGCCGCAATTTTCCCGGCTCTGGAAATAGGTTTCAATCTCCGTCATCTTCAAAGCGCCCAGATTCCACGCCGTGTCCGCCAGGATAAAAACCGGCGCGCCGGTTTTTGCGTCCACGAGATAATGGTGGTTGGCGCTGACCCCGAGTCCGTCCAACGCAGCGGGTTTTGACGGGGATGCAAACGGCGTCAAACTGCAGAGGGTAAATATTGAGGAGAGGATTCCGCAAAAGGCCGAAAGCCTGATTGAGGAAAGCTTTTTCATAAATACATTGCAGCTTGGGCAGCGAATCAATTTTTTTCGCGTCAATGCGCCGGGCAAACTCCGCAACATTTTTTTTGGAGAGCGATGAGCGGTTGTTTGCAATTTGCGCTCATAAGGTTAATGGCTGGAAAACACAGGTTCATGGCCACTTCCAATATACAGAGTGGCGCAAATGGGATAATCGTCAAACATTTATGATTCCCGAACAAGTGTTTCATCGGATATTTGGGTTGGGCGAAGGCTGGAAAATCCGGCAAGTGAACTATCTGGACAAAGAGGGCAAAGTAATAATTTGCGTCGAGTGCGCTTGTCATCGAAATTCGGACCAGTAGGTAAGTAAGACTTTTGTTGTCTGATGGACAACCGCCCGTGATGGCGGTAAAACAACAACAGACAACCAAATAAAAGCGAAACGACAGAGACATCAATCGGTCTTCAAGGCCAAAGTGGGATTGGAAGGGTTGGCGGGAATCAAGACATTGGCTGAGATTGCCCGCGAGTATCAGGTGCATCCGACGGTCCTTTTGCGGAATGGTCAGGGCCAGATTTACCCTGCCGTACAGTGGTGAAATCGGATCCAGAACCCGGATTTGCCGACCGGCCAGTTCTGCCCCGACCCGAGTTTGCCGGCCAATATCAAATTGGCTGTGGCAAATGAGGCGTTTCAGTAGAGTAGGCGGAGCGAAACGGTCATTGGCCCTGCGCCTCTCAATCCGTTCGCTCCGCCTACTCTACTCAAGCCAGGCTGCCTTGGCGCACCTGCCAGCGGTGCAAATCGGCGCCGAGTTCGCGGGGCCAGTTTTCCTCGGTACAGGTCATGAAAACCTGACCGCTTCCTTTGCGTGCAAGATCGAGCAGGGGCAATAGGCCGCTACGCCGTTTTTCATCCAGTTCTCCCATGACGTCGTCTATCAAAAGCACGGGTGGCGACCCATGAATGCCTGAAAGGTATTCTGCCTGGGCCATTTTCAAGGAAATGGCCAGGGTGCGTTTCTGTCCTTCGCTGCCGTAGATGGCGGCCTCGTGGCCGTTCTGGAGCATTTGCAGGTCGTCACGGTGGGGACCGACGAGGGTGATGCGCATGATGCGCTCCCGGCTGCGGCTCTGGGCGAGTTCCACGGCAAAGTCCGATTTCACGCTGGGCCTGTATTCCAACCGCAAGTCCTCGGCATCATTGGAAATGCGCCGGTAGGCCAGGCGTGCGAGGGGTGAAAAACGTGGAATCAATCCGCCCCGGGCTTTCATCACTTCGTTGCCCAGGCGGATCATTTCCCCGGTAAAAACGGCCAGGGCGGATTCATCCTGGATGCGGCTTTTGAGCAGGGCATTTCGGGATCGAACCGTGTGGAGGTAGCGCTGGAGCAGAGCGAGGTAGCCGGGGTGGGTCTGGGCGAGAAGCAGGTCCATGAAGCGGCGCCGGAACCGGGCGGACCCCTTCACGAGTTGGAGGTCTTCGGTGCAAAAGACAACAGTGCGGAGCACTCCGAAATAATCGGCGAGACTTTTGACTTTCTGGCCGTCCAGCCCCAGCTTGCGTTCGCAGGCTGACCAGTAAATTTTGATGTCATGGTTTTCTCGGCCCACGGTGGCGCCGCCCACAAAATAGCCGCGCGCGCCATGGCGGATCATTTGGGCGCCGCCCACACCGCGGAAGGATCGCAGGGTGGACATCAGGTAAATGGCCTCAAGGATGTTGGTTTTGCCTTGGGCGTTATCGCCCAGCAACACGTGAAACCCGGGCTGGAAATTCACGTCCAGACGGGTGTAATTGCGAAAATCCCTGAGTCGTAAACTGGCCAGATGCACGATTCAACAATGAATGGATGCCGGGTTTTGTTCCAGCCTTTTTCGATGATTCACCCCAGGGCGCCAGGGTCAGAGTTTTCGCAGGAATTCAAAGGTGGCGTCCTTGAACCCGGGCAGCTCGGGTTCATGGGCGTAATCAGGGTACACCATGATGGATTTTGGGGAGCGGATTTTATTGTACGCGGCAAACTGGGTGGAGGGGGGGCAGATGTTATCCATGAGCGTGGCGGCCATGAGGACCTGGCCCTGGATGCGCGGGGCGAGGTGCTGGACATCAATGTAGCCCAGGCGGGTGAAAACCTGCTCCTCGCGGGCGTGGGTGGGGTCAAAGAGGCGGAAATAGTTGCGAATGTCCTCGTAAGCGTTGGCGGCGAGGTCCATTTCCCAGACGCGCTGGTAATCGGAGAGGAAGGGGTAAACAGGTGCAACCCGTTTGATTTGGGGCGCGAGGGCGGCGCAGGCCAGGGCCAGGCCGCCGCCTTGGGAGGCGCCCATGGCTCCAATGCGGTCTGGATCCACCTCGGCAAATCCACTGACAATGCGAACCAGTTGCGAGGTGTCCAGGAAGATCTGCCGGAACAGGAGTTGGTCCGGGGTGGGGGCGTCCAAACCCCGGATGATTTGTCCGCGATGGGTATTGCCGGTGACTCCGCCGAGGTCCTGGCTCAGGCCGCCCTGGCCGCGGCAATCCATCGCCGCCACGGAAAAACCCTCGGCCACCCAGGCAAGCTTGTCGTACCAATTGCCGGAATTCAGGGAGTACCCGTGGAATTGAACAATGGCGGGTTTGCGACCGGACCGGACACGGGGCCGCAGGTATTTGGCATGTATCCGACTGCCCCCCACGCCTGTGTAAAAAAGGTCGAAACATTCTGCAATTTGGCTCTGGAAAGATGCCGGCACCAATTCCACCGCTG
>DAIDJC010000142.1 GCA_027451565.1 Limisphaerales bacterium
GGTAATGTTGGTGCAGAGGGCGGCCACCTGGGAATCTGAAAGCCCGTTCTGACGGCAGCGCGCAGCCACGGCCATCAAACCGGCGTAGGGCCTGGAAGCGGTGATGGAGTTCAGGTAAGAACTGCTGATGCCGACGGTCGCAAAAATGGGTCCCAGGCGTGTGGTGCTGGCGGTGTTGATGTTAACCAGATTGGTGAACACCCCATTGACATTCAGGAAATTGGGTTCGCGAGAATAGACCGTGGTATATTCCAAGAGGCCCGGGCTGACCTGGCCGGTGCCTGTGGTGTCTTTTTCATTGGCATCCAGGACGCCATTCAAGTTGAGGTCATCACCATAAAGCAGGCTCATGTTTGCGCCAGAAACCAGGCGCAATTCATCCACGGTTTCAAATGGGAGGTTTTTTTCATAATAACCTTGGGAGGCATAATTCAAGGGGAGAATGCCATTGGTGCCGCGCCAACCCTGGATGGCGCCAGCCAATTCGTAAGTCATGTTTGGGAGATAAAGAAGGAAATTAGTATTGGCGTAATTGAGATTAAACTTGGCGCCTTCATCCACCAGGCCAAACGCCGGGTCCGTGGCGCTGGAATCGGACGCATGGCGCCCGATGATCCAAAAATGGCAATTGCCGATGGCGATATTTTCGCAGGGAAAAGCGGTGGAATCCGGGAGCATGGACATCCCGTTTGTGGCATAATTTTGGAGGAACGATCCCACATACCTGGCTGCACCCTCGATCGCCTGATCTGCCGCCAGTCCGCTTGTGCGATTGTCTGCCGCCCGCAATTCATAGGTCATGGAATTGGCAAAATACAGGGCAACGGCCACCAAACCCAGGCACACCCACAAGACCACGACCAGCACGGAGGCCTGACTGGCCCGGCATGGGAAGACATTGGATGAATGAGGAAGGTTCATGTCAGATTCCCGGGCCGGCCCCCAGGATGACGTTGGTGCGGGCAACGGCATCCATTGGCACAATGAATTCCACCGGTTGCGATGCCGGGCCGCCGGCCATTTGAATATCCACCTTCACCGCAATCGGCAGGTTGGTCTGGGTGGTGCCCACCACGGTGGTATCCCATATAGGCTGCCATTCCATTCCATCGAAGCAGGACAGGGAAATGCTGGACACCCCGCCCAGCAGAAATTGATCTTCCACCTGGGGGAGAGCCACGGGCAAAAGATTGCGGACCACACTTCGATACAAGTCCTGGCCCAGACCCAAACTGGATGAGGAAGGCTTGAGTTCGTAAGTGACCCGCTGGATGTCTGCCCAGGGAGAGGCATCATTCAGACCTCCTGTGGCGGTGTACATTTCCACGGCCACATTGCCGCTGATGCCAACACTGGTGATGCCAGTGCCTGCCCTGAAATCCCCGGACAAGACCTTGGTAGTTCCGTTGGTGGGTGTGACGCAGCATTCCAGGTCTCTTTTCATGATTAAAATCGTGTTATCAACCGGGGATTCTGAATCAACCATGGAAAATGCAGCGTCGCGCAGGTGAAAAGCGGCGAAGAGGGCTGCGCTGATGCAAATCAAGACGATGGCAGTGACTCCCATTGCCAGAATCATTTCGATCAAGGTGAAGGCAGGAAGAGACCGCCTGGGGCCGTTTAGTTTCGGAGTCGCAGCCACTGAGGCCTGAAGGTTTTGAGGAGGCAACTTCATGGTGGCGAATTTCATGGAGTGCCTGAAACGCCCGGTGAAATGGCCTGTGGCGCCAATGTGCTCAATTGTACCGAGTAATCCCTTCCCTGGGCCGGGTAATTCACCTGGGCAGTGATCAACTGGATGGAGACGGGGGTGACGGTGGATGGCAATTCCGTCCAGCCCTGGCTGGAAACCCTCCATCGAAAATCAAGCGGGCCTTCCGTCACCACGCCGCTTTGGGGAGACATCCAGTTGGTGGAGACCAGGCACTGGGACAGAACCCGGTCAGCCACTCGCATGGCCTGGCTTTTGCGCGCGGCCACCTCGCCAGCCAGACTACCAATGCGGAGAACCTCCACCGCAACCGGCATGACGATGGCAAGCACAAGCATTGCGGCGAGAACTTCAGCCAGAGTGAAGCCGCCCTGACGCCGTTCCCGGCACAACGGACGGTCATTGATTGAGTTCATCGAGTTCATATCCCGTTTGGTTAGGGAGTTCCACCAGCAGGCGGCCAAATCCTTCCTGATCGGTTAACTGGATTTTTTGCGGGCTGCCCTCACCCACGGTGCCATCCGGCAAAAAGCGGATGGCGGGCTGGCCCTGATAGCGCACTGGTGCAGCCAGACCGGCCATGGACACGGCCACTTGGATGGCTGAGTCCAGAGTCAGAAACTCCGCTTTGGCGTCGCCCGTTTTACCGGTATTTTCCGCGGCAAGGCCATATTGGCCTGCCTGCGAATTCACCCACAGCACCATCGGCATGCCCTCTGACACCGCCCGGCTTTGTCCATCGTGGATGAGCGCCAAAAACTGGCGCGACTCCGAATCCAGCGCCCTGCCCCGGATGAACCCGGACATGCGCGGTAGGGTGATGGATGTGATGATGACCAGAAGGGCCAGGACCAGTATGAGTTCGATAAGAGTAAATCCCGACCGCCCGTGAGATTGGATGGAGGCGGGCCCATTGAAGAAAATGAGGCCGGCTGCGATGCTGGAGTCAGCGCCGGTCCGCATCCTGTCTGCGGGCATTTCCATCCAAGCGGTCATGATTCGTTGTGGCTTTTACCAGTTGCCGATATCGTCCTCGGTGCCTTCGCGTTGATCGGGGCCGATCGAGAGGAGGTCGTAGGAAGTGGGATTGTGTTTTCCAGGAAAATAGTACACGTAAGGATTGCCCCAGGGATCCACAGGTAATTTTGGGGGATCGAAATAGGGACCGTGCCAGTTGCGCGCATTGGGAGGCTGGACGATGAGGTCCTGCAGGCTTTTGGGGTAGAATCCGTTATCCACCTCGTATTGGCCTATGGCAGACTTGATGCCACCCTTGATGTCAGCTTCTGCGGCGGTGACGCGTGCGCGTTCGCTGGAGCCGGCTATCTTCGGGATGACCAAGGCGGCAAGAATGCCAATGATCACAACAACCAGCATGATTTCAGTCAGGGTGAAACCCGATCGGCTGGATCGGGAAGATCGGGGTTTGGATGGGATTGGAATTTTCATGGTTGGGTGGGGATGAATTTCACGGTTATTTGATGTACTGGCTCATGGATAGCACCGGCAACAACATGCCGATGAAAATGGTTCCAATAAAGGCGGCGATGAGGAAGAGCAACAAGGGCTCGGCGAAGGCAACGGCTGTTTTGAGGTTTCGATCCAAGTCGCCCTCGGTGACGGAGGCAATGCGCACAAGCTCGGCATCCAACCGTCCACTTTCTTCCGCGACAGAAATCATTTCCAGCACGGACCCGGAGAAAAGGATGCGGCAATCGGCCAGGCTCTGGCCTAGTCGTCCACCCTGTTGGACGCGTTCGATGGCCTGGCCCACTGCATCCACAAGTATCTGGTTGCCGATGGAACGGCGGGCGACATTGAGGCTTTGGACCAACTGGACGCCGGCGCCAATGAGGGTGCCGAGCATGCGGCAAAAGCGGGCCATGGCAAACTGGGCGACCAAGGGACCGATCAGGGGAGATTTGAGAATCAAACCTTCCCAAGTTCTCCGACCCTTTTGAGAGGTAAACCAAGTGCGCAAAAGGAAGGCAATCCCGACTGCTGCTCCGGCCACCAGCAATCCATAGGAACGAATCAAGTGACTGGAACCAATAATCATGCGGGTAATCAGGGGCAGGGCGCTGTGCATGTTATTGAAAATGGTCTGGAATTTGGGAATAAAAAAGGTGAGGAGGAGCGTGAGAATGCCGAGGGCCAGAACCAGGAGGATGCACGGGTACAACATGGCGGTGAGAACCTTGGCGCGGAGGTCTTTTTCGCGGGCCTGAAACTCGGCAATTTGGGCCAGGACCACATCCAGGAACCCCCCCGCCTCCCCTGCCTCCACCATGGCCACGTAAACCTTTGGAAAAGTCTGGGGCGACCGCGCCATGGCATCGGCCAGGGACAGTCCATCCACGACCAAGTCATGGATATTTTTCCATTGGGCGCGTGAGGCGTTGCTGGAAGCCTCCTTTTGTAGGATGACCAGCGCGCGGCTGAGGGGGACGCCGGCGGCGAGGAGGCTGGAAAGCAGGCGGGTGAAATTTTCCAGGTCGCGGGCGGACACCTTGTTGGATTCCCATTTAAACGGGGACCGTGGTTTGGAGGAGGATTGATTGGTGGCAGCAGCCTGCTCCTGGACATTCACAGGGCGAAGGCCAAGCAAGGCAATCTGGCGCAAGGCATCTGGACGACCCGGCGCCTCCAGTTTGCCATCAACCATTCCTCCATTCCCCTGCAAGGCTCTGTAGGTAAAAGTGGGCATCGTTCAGCGGGCCACCGCAATGCTGGCGGGGGTTTGTTCTCCGGCTCCTTGGGTGGATCGTTCCACCTCTTTGGCAGTGGTGACACTAAGCACCTCCTCGACCGTGGTGATTCCTTCTGCAACCAGTCGCCACCCGTCCTCGGCCAAGGTCCGCATCCCGGCCTGGCGCGCCGCGGCGCGAATTTGGTCCGTGGATGCGGACTTCAAAATCAATTGCCGGATATTTTCATCGGTATCCATCCACTCAAAAATGGCGTGCCGTCCATGAAATCCTGTCTGGCGGCAGTCCCGGCAACCAACGGATTTATAAAGCACCCGGGCGGGGTCCATGCCAAGGCGGGTCTTGAACTGGGTTGCAGTGATGGAATCATCCTTTTGTTTACAGGCGGGACATAGCACGCGGACAAGGCGCTGGGCGAGCACTGCTTCCAGTGATGAAGCCACCAGGTAAGGTTCCACCCCCATATCCACCAAGCGCGTCAAGGCTCCCGGGGCGTCATTGGTGTGCAAGGTGGAAAAGACAAGATGGCCTGTGAGGGACGCCTGCACGGCGATTTGTGCGGTTTCCTGGTCGCGAATTTCCCCGATCAGAATGACATCCGGGTCATGGCGCAGGATGGACCGGAGACCGCGGGCAAAAGTAAGGCCGGATTTTTCATTGACCTGGATCTGGTTGACTCCCTTGAGCTGGTATTCCACCGGATCCTCCACCGTGATGATTTTGCGCACTGAATCATTGATCTCATTCAAGGCGGTGTAAAGAGTGGAGGTTTTACCGGAGCCCGTGGGGCCGGTGACCAGGATGATGCCGTGGGGCAGACCGAGCACCTGCTTGAAATGATCATATTCCCTGGCGGCCATGCCAATCTGGCCCAAGCCGCGGAGGGTGGAATTCTGGCGGAGAAGGCGCATGACCACTGCTTCGCCATGGAGCATGGGGATGATGGAAACGCGGATATCCACCTCGGCATCCTCTATGCGAACCTTGATTCGGCCATCCTGAGGGAGACGTTTCTCGGCAATGTTAAGATGGCTCAGAATCTTGATGCGGGAAACGATTGCCGGCTGGAAACGCTTCAACTGCGCCGGTACGGGCACATCCTGCAATTCACCGTCTATTCGGTACCGGATTCGAAATTCATCCTCGAATGGTTCCAAGTGGATGTCGGAGGCACGCAATTCGATGGCATCCTTCAGGACCTGGTTGACAAAGCGGATGATGGAGGCTTCGTCCTCGGCTCCTTCATCCAGATTTGTGTTTTCAGCATTTTCATCCAGGACCTCCAAGCCTTTTTCCTCATCAAGGGTGCCGATGGTATCAGCGCCCACACCCAGACGTTTTTTGATTTCTCGCTGGATGGCCTCACTGCCTGCCAACACGGGCAGCAGGTTAAGGCCGGTGAGGGCTTTAAGGGAATCAAGGCCCTGGGTGGCAAAGAGGCGGCTGGTGGCGATTTCCACATGGCCGTTCACCCTTTGGAGGGGCAACAATTCCTCTTTGAGGAGTATCCGGGCCGGAAAAAGGGATAGGAGTTCCCGGTCGGGATTGGACTGTTCCAAGTTGACGAAGCTCAGCCCGTATTCCGAGGCCAGCCAGCGCAACACCTGCTCCTCGTTTTCCTGGGGAACCCCTGCCTGCTTCAATGCCTCGGCATCCATGGAGGAGATCTGCCGGGATGCGAGCATGCGTCCCAGCAGGTCTTCCGAAGGTTTCACGGTTGGATTAGGCATTGATCTGCAGCAGGTTTGTCGTTTCCACCATGGTTTTCAGGACTTTCAGTTCAGCAGCCCGAGCAGTGTGGCCTGGGCCTCCTGTTTGGTGGATAATACCGCGCGCAAATCGGACTGGGCTTGGAGCAGTTTATCCTGTTTGACTTTTTGAGAAGCCTCGTATTTCGCGAGAAGGTCCTTGATTTCCGAACTGGGCGCGTTTTCATCCAGCGCTTTTTGCAGGGCATCCTCCTCAGGGCTGGTCTGGATGAAAGGATTGCGCCGGTTGTTATTGTTTCCATTGCGGTTGCGGAACATGCGCATCATCCCGAAACCTCCAACGTCGCGCCGGGCATCCATCACCTTTTGGACCAGCGGCTGCACCGCGCTCCAATCCGCGTCATTGGTGAAGTTGAGCTGGTCGCGAATGCCATCCATCATGCGTTGTTGCATCTGCGCCGGATCCCATCCGCCGCGGCGAAAGCCCCCGCCGTTGTCTCCGCCCGCATTGCCGCCGTTGCCGTTGTCCTGAGCCTGCAAGCTGCTGGCTCCCCATACCATTGCAGCCGCCACGGCGCAAAGGGTGATTAGTTGATTGATCTTTTTCATGACTTTTTGTTTGGTTCCCATGGTTTACAGCGTGTGGCCGCACACACGTGCGACCTGGTTATCGGCATCACCCCCATGCAAGGAGCGTGCCAGACAAAAGTGCGGCAGTTTATGCGTGAATGGGGGTTTTGACCCGCGCAAACTCTGCGCACCCGGGCCACTCCTGCGCATGATTTGCGCAACGAAGGATGGGGGTGAAGCAGGTATCCAGCCCTGGAAAAATCCACACCTGGGGAAGCTTGGAGCTTTTCCTTCGTTTATACATGGGCCATTCTACGGTTAAAACAAACAGGAGATGGATATGAAGCAAAAAATTGGCTGTGTGGGGGTGGGGCGAATGGGTGCCAACATGGTGCGTCGCCTGGCGGACACGGGTTTGAAAATCAGTGTTGTTTACGATGCCAAGAAATCCTTGGCCGGGGCATTGGCAAGAGAAATTGGATGCGAGGCGGCTGCGGATCTCGCAACGGTTACGGCAAAATCTGATGTGATCCTGACGGTGGTGAGTGATGACCAGGCAATGAGGCAGATTTACCGTGGTGGCCTTTTGTCCGGGGCAAGAGGCCGACTATTCATCAATTTTGCGACGGTAAGCCCGGGCATTCATGTCTGGGTGGAAGCGCAGGCCGGACGGGCGGGAGCGCGGTCGCTTGAAGCCTGCATGGCATCCAGCATTCCGCAGGCAAGGCAGGGAAAGCTGTATTTGATGTGCGCTGGCAAGAAGAAAGCATTTGAGGAAGCCCGGCCCATCCTGGAAAAACTGGGCAGCGAGATACTCCACATGGGCCCGGCAGGGAAGGCTGCGCAGGTGAAAGCCCTGGTCAACATGGTTATGAATTCAAATACCGCGGCCCTGGCTGAGGGCCTGGGTTTGGGACATGCCCTGGGTCTGAACCTGACGATGCTGCGCGAAGTCTTTGCCCGCACCGGGGCGCGATCCGGCGTGTTGGAGACAGACGGTGAAGACATGCAACTGCGGCAACATGAATGCTTTTTTTCCGCAGACCATGCGGCCAAGGATTCCGGCATAGCACTCAAGCTGGCCCGCAGTGAAAGGCTGAAGCTGCCGGTGTCGGCGGCGGCTGGCAGGCAGTTCGCACGCCTGAGCGCCCTCGGCCTTGGAGCCTTGGATAAATCCGCGGTGGCGGAACTGACGTTCAAGAACCGGCACGGGCTTGATTGAGGAATTGGGCCGGGTTTTGGGGCGGGCAGGAAGGCCCCCTTTTGGAGGCGTAGCGAAGCAGGGTTGAAAAAATCCGTGGTTTGACACATGCTGCGTGGCGGCAGGATTCTATATGGCAGAAAAAGCAAAACACACGTACGACGAAAGCAAGATCAAGACACTCTCCTCGCTGGAGCACATCCGGCTGCGGACAGGCATGTACATAGGGCGAATAGGGACCGGGGCGCATCCGGATGATGGCTGCTACGTGCTTTTGAAGGAGATCGTGGACAACGCCATAGATGAATTCATCATGGGAAACGGACGGGAAGTCCATGTGAGCCTGGACGGGAACCGGGTGACAGTCCGGGATTTTGGCCGGGGAATTCCGCTGGGAAAGATTGTGGATTGTGTTTCCAAAATTAAC
>DAIDJC010000143.1 GCA_027451565.1 Limisphaerales bacterium
AAGGCGGGAGATTGGTGAAATAATCAAACCCGGAACCTTCAGAAGGGGTTCCCTGAGCATAACAAACCCACGTTCCAAACACCAAAAGCAACGCCAATCGCAAAAAATTCATCATGAGCAGCCTCACTTGTACCACATTTCCCCATGCAAAACACTCACCTGTATTGGTGAGGCCCCGGCATGGCAATTTTTATTTGACAAAACCACATCAGGGTGCGTTGTGAAGTGGATTCCCCGCAGAGTCGCAAGCCTGAAGTCCTCAGGAGAGTGGTTTGACGCAAGCGGTTCATTGAAAGGATGGTGGAAGGATGTTCCCCGCTCAATTTTCAGGTTTTATGGCAATCAGGGACTTGGGTGCCCTCAGGCCTCTTCAAACTGCACCCATATCTTTCTGGGGGGCTGGATCAGTTTCTTATCGCTGATTTGGCTTCTAAAGGTTGGTCCGGGTTTGACTATGTCCGCTGAATGCTCTACTTTCTGGGTTCCTGAATCAAAGACGAGTTTTTATGGCGGCAAAATCCGTAGAAAAATCCACAGAAAAATCCGGTGAAAAGGTCGGCGACAAGCCGGCTGATAAATCGGTTGATAAGGCGGCGGAGACGCGGGCCCATGCCGCGCGAGATCGTGAACTGGAATCCGCCATTTCGACAATTACAAAGAGTTACGGTGAAGGCGCCATCATGCGATTGGGTGATGCGCGGGCGCTTGCCAAAATAGAGGTTATTCCAACGGGCGCCCTGGCTCTGGACTTGGCGCTGGGAGTGGGAGGGGTTCCGCGAGGGCGTGTGATCGAAATATATGGCCCGGAATCATCAGGCAAAACCACCCTGATGCTACATGTGATCGCCAATGCCCAAAAAGCCGGAGGTTTGGCCGCTTTCATTGACGCTGAACATGCCTTGGACCCCGCTTACGCCAAAAAATTGGGGGTGAACCTGGACGATTTGTTGGTTTCACAGCCTTCCTCAGGGGAGGAGGCGCTGACCATCTGCGAAACCCTGGCCCGCTCAAATGCATTGGATGTCATTGTGGTGGATTCCGTGGCGGCATTGGTTCCAAAGGCGGAATTGGAGGGAGACATGGGGATGGCCACCATGGGGATGCAGGCCAGGCTGATGTCCCAGGCCTTGCGCAAACTCACGGCCGTCTTGAACAAATCCCGGACCACCTGCGTTTTTACCAACCAATTGCGCGAGAAGGTTGGCGTGATGTTCGGCAACCCGGAAACCACCCCCGGTGGAAAAGCCCTGAAATTTTATGCCAGCGTGCGCTTGGACATCCGCCGCAAGGATACCCTGAAGGATGATTCTGGAAATGCCACGGGCAATCATGTGCGGGTGAAAGTGGTGAAAAACAAGGTTGCACCACCATTTGCCGAGGCGGAGTTTGATATCATTTATAATCATGGGGTGGACAAGGAAGGCAGCATTCTGGACGTGGGCATCGAGGCCGGGGTGGTGGATAAAAAAGGGGCATGGCTTCAATTCAACGGCGATTTAATCGGCCAGGGGCGTGATGCCGCCCGTAAAAATCTAATTGAGAAACCCGACCTGTCCAAAAAAATTGTTGAAGCCATTCTGGTCAAGCGCCAGGCCCCGACCCCTGCCTGATTCCCAACTTTCAGTCACACATGAGCACTGTTCCCGAACTTGACCTGGACCTGGAAAATTTATTCCAGCCGGCCTGGGCCCAACCGAAAGCGGAAACCAACCGCTACGAATCTTTCACCGGCAACGAAGAGTCACGCCCGGAACGCCGTTCAGGCGAAAGGCAGGGTGGCCCAGGCGGGCCGCGCGGCCCCCGGCATCCAGGTCCGTCTCGAGCTGGCGAACGCGAGGGCCGCCGCCCCGGCGGCAGGGGTGGGCGTGATGGCGCCGCAAGCGGACCTCGTTCCAAGTCTGGACGAGGCTTCAGCCGCGAGGATTCAAGACGGCAGGAACCGCCCGCGCCCATTGTCCCGCCGCCCGATATCAGCGTGGCTTTTGTGCCTGACGACAAGGGAGTGGATCACCTGGCGCGGCAAATCAAAATTACAGGGCGCGCTTACCCCCTGTTTCAAATCGCGCAATTGGTGCTGCAAAAACCGGAGCGGTATTCGGTGCAACTGGCGTCCCGTAAAAAAGCAGATGGCAGCTTGTCCCAGAAACTGTATGTGTGCGCCTTGGATGAATCTCCTTGGCTCAATGAGGAGGATGCGCTGGCGCACGCCCTGAGGCAGCATTTCGCCACTTTTTACCAGGCTGAACGCACCGCCACGGAACCCCCAAAAGGGACCTACACCTTTGTGGCCCAGTGCGGAATGAGCGGGGTCATCCTCGGGCCGCCTAATTACCACGATTACCAGAACCAGTTGCGCAAGCTGCATGCCGAACGTTTTTCCCGCATGCCTTTTGATGCGTTCAAGGCCCGCGTCAAAATCGTCAGGGACGAAGCGGTGGTGAAAAAGTGGATTGAAGAGCAGAGCTTCAAGACCGAATACACCTGCTTGAACGTCCCAGAGCCTCTCAAACTCCCGGGCATGGAAGCCGTGGAACAGCATTTTCGTGCCACCTACAAGGAGAGCATGGTCAAGGTCGTGGATACCCTTTTGGTTGCCGGCGTGGCCAGCCGGGCGCTCCGCTGCGGCCCCATCCAGAGGCTGGTGCGCGCTGAATGGGAACATCAAAGACATTTCCCCATCGCCGTGGCCACCAAACTCAGCCAACAATTTGCCTCTCGTGGACTCCAGTTCTTCAAAGTGAATAAAACCGTCACCCATGTCGCGGTGGCTCGTCCCCAATTTCTGGACTTGGAAGCCTCCCCAGTTTCGGAAAATATCAGGCGAATCGTTGAGAGCATCAATTCCATCCCCAAATGCACCCGCAAAAAATTGCTGGAAACACTTGCCCCCGCTCCGGCGGCGGTTGCTGTGCCGGTGGTTTCTCCTGAGACCCCGTCGGCCCATCCCACAGATGCTGTTCCAATGCCTCCTGCCGGGGTTGAAGCTGGCATTCCAACTCCGCCCCCTCCCACTGCCGAACAGACCGCCGTGGTGGCTGACCTGCACTGGTTGGTGCATCAGGGGCATGTTCTCGAATTTGCGGATGGAAGGCTTGAAACTGCCAAAAAGCCGCTCCCTCGCCCTGCCAAGCCTGAAAAGATTGCCACAACCAAAGCACCTGCCAGCGAAGATGCTGCCGTTGAAAACATCCCCCAAGCCCAGGTTGGCGCCGGAGTTGCCGAAATGAAACACACTGCCGAGACGACCGCCACGGCAGAAGGCCAGCCAGCCTCGACCACAGAAATGCCTGCGGATCCGGCCGCCACGGTTCCAACGCATCCCATCCTGACGTCCGTCCCTCCCCTCCCTGCCAATCCACCAGAGGAATAAGGGTATTTTCAAATGAGCTTCACAGCACTCGGCCTTTCCGAAAAAATCCTTGAAGGTGTCAAGGCCATGGGATACGCAGATCCCACACCAATCCAATTGAGGGCCATTCCGCTGGTGCTGGCAGGCCGTGACGTGATTGGCAGCGCACAAACGGGCACCGGTAAAACAGCGGCTTTTGCCCTGCCCATTTTGTCCAAACTCGGCCATCATCAACCCGGCCAGCCTCCACGGGTCTTGATTTTGGAGCCCACCCGTGAATTGGCGGCGCAAGTGGAGACGGCTTTGCGGGATTACGCCCGATTCACTAACCTCAAGGTCACCGTGGTCTTCGGTGGCGTGGGTTACGGCCGCCAAACCGATGAATTAAAGTCGGGCGCGGACATTGTGGTGGCCACGCCAGGCCGCCTGCTGGACCATCTGGCCCAGGGCAATTTGCGCCTGGACCGGGTGGAGTTCCTGGTGCTGGATGAAGCCGACCGCATGCTCGATATGGGCTTCCTCCCCGATGTCCGCAAACTGGTGGAAAAATGCCCCCGCAAGCGTCACACCGCCCTCTTCTCCGCCACCATTCCTCCTCAGATTGAAACCTTGATTCAGTGGGCCATGCACCAACCGGAAACGGTTGAAATTGGAGCGCGACGTTCCCCGGCGGAGTCTGTCAAGCATGTCATTTATCCTGTCTCGGATTCCCAGAAGACGGATTTGCTGCTCAGGCTGCTGGACTCGGTTAACTATGACTCCGTCATAGTGTTCTGCCGCACGAAGCATGGGGCGGATCGCATCGCCACCACGCTCAAGCGGGCCAATCACGCCGTTGCCGTGTTGCACTCCAACCGCACCCAGCGGGAGCGGGAGCAGGCCTTGCAGGGTTTTCGTGATGGACGGTTTGAAGTCCTTGTGGCTACGGATATTGCCGCGCGGGGCTTGGACATTGCCGATGTCAGCCACGTGGTGAATTATGATGTGCCCCAGCATCCGGAGGATTACATTCATCGCATCGGGCGCACAGGACGGGCGGAGGCCACGGGGGATGCCTTCACCATCATGGTAGCGGAAGATTCTCCCCATGTGTTTGCCATCGAACGGTTCATCGGCCAGAAAATTCCTCGAATCAAGTTGGAGGGGTTTGATTACCGGTACACCGCTCTTTTTGAAGAAAGCAAACCCGGCAATTCCGGTGGATTCCCGGGCAAAGTTCGGGGTGGACGGATCCATGGGGGTTATCACTTTTCACCGGGTGGGCGTCGCCGGTGACAGGTTGCAAATCTCCATCCCTTTTTGGTTCAGCCATCCATCCGGATTCAAGCCCGCACACTCCCGCGTAAAATGGAGTAAACCTGTGTCGAATCCATCCCATCAGGACCGTTCGCCACGTTCTTTGGGGTGATCAGCACGGGCCAGTCCAGTTCCGATTCCGGCAGGCTGCCGTGGGATCCTTTCACCAATCCCGCATCCAGTGGAATGAGGTCCATCAGCATTCGAAATCCAAGTTTTTTCTGCAATAACCGAAACCCGATCTTCATGGATGGAAATCGAATGGCGGGATCCAGGAATAATTCCACGGGATCATATCCTGCCTTGCGATGGATATCCACGGTTCGCGCAAAATCTGGAGCCAGGTCATCGTCCAACCAATAATAGTAGGTAAACCATGCGTTCTCAGCGGCCACGGCCACCAGGTTTCCTGCGCGGCCATGACGCAGGCCTTTTTGAATCTGGTCCTGCTCATCCAAAACGTGGGCCACACCGGGTATGCTCTTAAGCGTTTCCTGAACGGCGGATTTTAACGAGGGATCATTCAAATAAACATGGGCCACTTGATGGTCAGTCACCGCAAAAACCCGGCTTGCTCCGGCATCCAACAGCTCCAGCCCCAGTTCTTCCTTCACGGTGATCCAGCCTTTTTGCCTGAATACACGGTTCAAATGGATGGGCGTGTCCACATTGGTAATGCCATACTCGGACACGATCAGGACCTGCACATTTCTTTCCTCCCAAAACCGGATCAAGCCGCCCACAATGTCATCAATGGCCCTCAGGTCCGGGCGGATTCGGGGATTCAGCCTTTTTGTGGTGGCATGGGCGCCATGGATTTGCGCCGCCTTATCGTTCGTGCAAGGGCCCCACCGTTGCAAATTGTAATCCAAATGCGGCAGGTAAACCAGGTTCAAGGTGGGGGCATGCCTTTTTTCCATCCAGCAGGCTGCCGAGGCAATCCAGCGGGAAACCACATCCGCAGCCCCTTGCGGGGTGTTTTGGCCGGCAGCAGGCCCCCAAAATCCAAAAAAAGGAAATTCCCCAAGTTCCTTCTTGATCTCCTTCCGGATGCCATAAGGCCATGTGTGAATATCGAAAACCTTGCGGCCATCCGCAGGATAAAGGGGCCGTGGGGTAATGGAAAAATCCGCGTTGGAATACATGTTGTACCACCAAAACAACTGGGCGCAGGTGAATTGCGGGTCTCCCTGGCGCAAATCGTCCCATATCTTGGGCGCCTGCACGAGGTGGTTGGACTGTTTCCAGAAATGAATTTCAGCCAGCTCGCGCTGGTACCATCCATTCCCCACAATGCCATGACCGGATGGGTTGACGCCCGTGAGGTAATTGGACTGGGCGGTGCAGGTGACAGCCGGAAATGCAGGCCGGATGCGCCTGAGACATCCGCCTTGCAACCATTCCATGATCCTGGGGGTGTCTTCGCCCAGCAAGCGTTCTGTGAGCCCCACCACGTTGATCACTGCGGTGCGTTTCATGAATTCAAAAGTGCCACCGGACCCGGCCAGGGTTTAAAGTTGTTTTCATGGCGCCGGTTCATGAGCCTGGCGTCTGCTCTAGGCGTTCAAGTTCCAACACGGAGGAGGCAATGGCTTGCGTGTCCATCTCATGAACCTCCTCGCCCAAGCCGATTTCCCTGAGCAGGGTGATGTTGAGTTCACCTCCCAGGTGCTCGCGGAATTCTTCCAAACCCTGGAGCAGGGGGCTGGCTGCGGGTGGGGATTGGCAGCGCAACAGGGGATGAAACAGTTTGAAACCCAGATGTTTTAGCAATCGAAGGATGCGCCTGGCTGAGGCTGTTGGCAAAAGTCCTTTCTGCCGCGAATACTCCACATCTAAGGCCATGCCCAGGGCCACCGCATTCCCATGCGAGATGCTGAACCTGGATAGTTGTTCCAGTTTGTGGGCTGCCCAATGCCCAAAATCCAGCGGCCTTGCAGATCCATTTTCAAATGGATCACCACCCCGGACAATATGTTCCAGATGAAGCGCCGCACAGCGCATGATGATTTCCTGCATGCTTTCTGGCTGAAAGGAAACCAGGGAGTCCGCCTGTCGCTCAATGTTTTCAAAAAATGAGCGGTCCCGGATGCACGCCACCTTTACTGCCTCCACGTAGCCCGCCCGCTTCTCTTCAGGTGGCAGGGTGGCGAGAAAATCGAAATCATTGATCACGGCGTGCGGAGGGGCAAAGACGCCGGCAAAGTTTTTTTTGCCAAAAAGGTTGATCCCGTTTTTGACACCCACTCCGGAGTCGGCTTGGGCCAGGGTGGTGGTGGGAAGACGGACATGCCGCACGCCCCGGTGAGCCGTGGCGGCGGCAAATCCCGCAGCGTCCAGAAGCGCGCCACCTCCGGCGGCAATCACGTAGGAATGTCTGTCCAGGCCGTGATCATGAATCCAGCCATGGATTTGCCGGATCAATTTCAAGGAATTTTTCGCCGATTCCCCTCCCGGCACGATTCGTGGAGCCCCAGCCAACCGCAATGCGGGGCCGGCTTGAGCGAAGTAATCCTCGATGCGCGCGGGCAGCCCTGGGTGGGATTGCGCAAACCCTTGGTCCAGCACCACTAGCGCCTGGCGGGGCCCGGTGTCTGCCAGGGCGCGCAGAAGGGTATCGTTCGATGCTGCAAAAATATCCCGGGTGAATGTCACCCGCATTTTCCAATCAACCCGGAGCGTATGTTCTATGACCCGCACGGCCATCAATCTGGAATCACAGCGCCGGTTTATCGAGAATAAACTTCGTGACAATATTTCCCCGCGCACCCCACTCCATGAAACCTCAGGGCTTGGAGCCGTCGGGGATGCGCATATGGTAAAAGGAACGGTAAACAAAAATAAGAGCCGTCAGCAGACATGCCGCGCCCAGCAGATCCGCCACCCATGCGCCGGTGCTGCTTTGCCGCAATTTGACCGCGATTTCCACGGCCAGGAGTCCGAACAGGGTCGTGAATTTGATGATAGGGTTCATGGCCACGGATGAAGTGTCCTTGAAAGGATCGCCCACTGTGTCGCCCACCACGGTGGCGGCATGCAGAGGGGTGCCCTTCAACTTGAGGTCCACCTCCACAATCTTTTTGGCGTTATCCCAAGCTCCACCCGCATTGGCCATGAAAACAGCCTGGAACAACCCAAAAAAAGCCAGACCCACCAGGTAGCCTATGAAGAAGAAGGGATCAAAAAAAGACAAGCCCAGGGCCAGGGAAAAGATCACCACAAAAATATTCAACAGGCCGCGCTGTGCGTAAATGGTGCAGATTTCCACCACCCTTTTGCTGTCTGCCAGGGATGCCGCGTGGGAGTCCCATTTCAGGTTGCGCTTGATGTACACCACCGCACTGTAGGCCCCTGTCACCACCGCTTGCATGCTGGCGCCGGTGAACCAGTAGATCACCGCGCCGCCCATGAGCAGCCCCATGATCACTGCCGGATGGACCAGACTAAGGCGCTCTGATGCCTGGCCATAAACTTTTTGGAGCAGCATGATGATGCCAAAGATCATGGTTGTCGCCCCCACCACGGCGGTGCCTATCAACACCGGCTTGGCTGTGGCCTTGAAGGTGTTTCCAGCCCCGTCCCCTTTCTCGAGCTCCAGTTTCGCACCGGCAAAGTCAGCTTTGAAACCATATTCCCGTTGCAATTCACCCTGGATTTCGGGCAGCGCCTCAATCCGG
>DAIDJC010000144.1 GCA_027451565.1 Limisphaerales bacterium
CACCAATGTGAACTGGGATTGTTCCCTGGCCAATCTTACGGTCCTTGGCAACACCATCATCGGCGGCGGGGCCACGCTCACTGACAATGACGGAGCGGCTGGGAATGATTCCTTCAATGACCTGACCGTTGAAACCAATGGAACATTGAACATTCTTGATTCCACCAACTGGTATGTTCTTGGAAACTTTGCCAATAATGGCGGGACATTGAAGGGCATAGCCTATGCCAGCATTAATTTCAACGGCTCCGGCATGATAACCGGCAGCCCTTTTACGCTGCCCACCCTGGTCGTGAACGGGATTTATACCAACGAAGCCGTGATCAACCTCAACACAAACACACCGGGTTTGAACGGAACCCTGGTTTTTGACCTGGCCAACCCCGGGGCGATCTCGCTGGCGGCGAATGCGGGAAGCGGACCCACTTTTTATTATTCTGGAAATTTAAGCATCATCAATTCCGGACCGCCTCCCGCCCCTGGCGCTGTCTTTTCCCTGTTTCAAGCCCAAAGCTACGCGGGAGCTTTCAGCTCGGTGCTACTGCCAGCTTTGCCTGCGGGAATGTCGTGGGCGGACAACTTGGATTCCAGCGGATCCATTAAAGCGCTGGGCGGCAACTCTCAGCCTCGCCTCAGCCTTGCCGCAGTCGGTGGAAAATTAACTTTGTCCTGGGATTCCGCCACCTATCCGGGCTTTCAAATCCAGGCCCAGACCAATAGCGCTGGAATTGGGTCTGCCTGGTCAAACATGGCCGGCGGCACGACCACCCCTTTTACGGTGGATTTAAACCAATCAGGACCGCCGGTCTTTTTCCGACTTTTTAAACCATGATCCCATCAAGGCCGGTTTTGCGGTGAAAAAGTCAAAGCCCCTGAGGCGCAAGCCTACCCATTTTCAATTTGGGCTGGGTCGGGACTGGAATGGGGGTGGGCCCTTGCCCACGTGACGGTGCCGCAAACGAAGCCGCCAACTGGTCAATACGTCATAAGTGACGGATCTTTTCAAGCCAGCAATATCCCGGGCGCTTATTTCCAGGCCGCCCTGGCGGCCCATGACCACCACTTCGTCCCACATCGCCACATTGGGGATATCTGTGACATCCACCATGAGAGCATCCATGGCGATGCCCCCTATAATGGGGGCGCGGTGCCCATGCAGGAGCACCGCTCCCTCATTGCGCACGCGCGGAAACCCATCTCCATATCCGATCGGAATGACCGCCACTTTGCGAGGGGATGATGCGGTATAGCGCATGCCATAGCCCACGACCTCGCCAGGCTTCAAAATTTGCAGGGCTGCCACACGGGCTTTTACCGACATGACGGGCTCAATGCCCTCAATCCTTCGGCAAACCTGGGAGGGGAAGATGCCGTACATGAGAATTCCAGTGCGGACCATGTCCAGGTGCATGGAAGGCAGGTCCAAGAAACCGCCGCTGTTGCAAACATGGCGAATGCGGGTGGAAATGCCACAGACCTGCATGGATTTGAGCACCTCTTGAAAACGGTCAAATTGCAGGTGGGCAAAACTTTTATCTGTTTCATCCGACTGGGAAAAGTGGGTCATGACGCCCTCCAATTCTAGCGATTTGCAGTCTGCCACCACTTTAAGCAGCGGCAGGGCCTCATCCCAGCGGACGCCATAACGGGTCATGCCGGTGTGAACTTTCACATGCACAGGCACCTTTTTGCCCCGGGCAGCGGCGATGCGGGCCAGTGCCAGTGCTGTTTCCGCGTGGTTCAGACACACGGTGAGATGATGGTCCACGCACCACTCCAATTCAGATTCCTGACGTTCCCCAAGAAGCAACAGGGGGGCGGTAATACCCCCATCCCGCAACGCCATGGCTTCCTCCAAGGTGCTCAGGCCCAACCCCCAGGCTCCCTCCTCCACGGCAACCCGAGCCACATCCAAAGCCCCGTGCCCGTAAGCCTCATCCTTGACCACCGCCAGAAGCCGCGTTCCGGGAGCCAGATCGCGGCGCATCAACTGAAGGTTGCGACGCAACCGGGCCAGGTCAATTTCCAGCCAGGCAGGACGCAGGGGAAATGGTTTGGTTTCCAAAGTCATATCAAAAATGAGATAAATGGGTTGTTATCGGCAATATGCTGCCTGCCGGATGTTCATACCCTGCCAGGCGGCCAAAGACACCGGCCCACATCGGTGCGGTAATAACTCCCAGCCACCCTGATTTTACGAATGTTGGAATAGGCTCTGGTTCGGGCTGCTGCCAAAGTGGCGCCCAGCGCAATCACATCCGCAATGCGATGACCCGTAGTCACGAGCTCCCCATCCGGATTTTTCGCCACTTCATTCCACCAAACGTCGCAATCTGGCGGGCCCGAAAGGTCCAAAGGCAGTTGCGGCCCGCGGACCTGTGTGAATGGATAGCCAAAACCAGCCAAGGTCAGCGAACAACCAAAGCGGATGTCTTTACGAAACTGAATATTCAGTTTTTCGTTGCGAGCGACGCGCAAAAGAGCCTCACCGGGGTCTTTCAACATGCGGAGAATCATGGGACCGGACGTGACTCCCACGCGAATATTGTATTCCACCACCTGCCACCCGGAACGTCCGCGAGAGCCGGGTGGTTTAATGGCTGTAACCTGAATGGGGCCATGGAATCCCACTTCCCGGAACCAGGGAAGGAGCGGGAACAAGAGAGAGCGAGCCAAGCCGTATTGATCCTGGTCGTCGCGCTGGACCAACCCTCCCAGAGGTGCCCCCGCGACAATTCCTTGGTTGCCGGTGAAAGCGTATTTGTACTCCTGATTGGTCACAATAGGATGGATTTCCCCACCGCTCACCAAAGCGATATGGCCAATCTCGGCGCGGCCCAGGTATTCCTGCAGAAAAACCCCCTCAGCATAATTGACCTGGCGCAGCCAGGCCCGGGTGTCTGCCACCGTCTCGCATAAAATCGTGTGAATGGGGCTGGTGGGTGAGCACAGGGGGTTTTTGATGACAAACGGGCGCGGATGGGCAGCCAAAATCTGCTCGGCCTCAAGCCGGTTGGAAGCCACAAAAGATCGTGGAAAAGGTATTTTGAACCGCGCGCACAGTTGCCGGGCAAAATCACGTTCCCTCTCAATGCGCATGGCTTCGCCTGTGGGGCAAAAAATGGCCGCACCCGTGGATATCAAATCCCCCGCCCAAGGCTGTTGGGCCCAGTCTATGGATTGAGTCAAAATCAGATCGGTTTTCAACTTGCGAACCAACGGTGCCGGGCTGGGATGAGCCAAACGCGAGAAGACAGGCCCCACAAGTGCGGGGGCGTAATGCCCATAATCACGCGTCAAATACGTGGCCACGCTGGCGCCGGCATCCGCCAACGTCTTCCCCATGCTGTGAGCGTGAGACCCCACGCCAAGGATCATGACGCGCAAGGGCCTTGATCCACGCCGGAATGGTTTTTTGGGTGCAGTTTTCCGCATGGGAGGAATTGTCCTGAAAAAATGGAATGGAAGCAACCACCTGCTGGGAATAAAGCTCCACCCGACATTATTCCGCCAAATTTTTACGGCCGGAAACCCATCCGGAATTCTTTGCGGTTGAAGCGCCTCATGGCGGTTTGTATTTTGCTGGAAATGTCGCACCCGCCCAATTTTGGAGCCGCCCTGTCAGGGCCGCCAACGCTGATCCGTGGCGTGGGTGAAGAACGAGCCGCCCTGCTTGGCCGCCTCAAAATCACCACTGTCCAGGATCTCCTGCTCCATCCTCCTCGCCGTTATGAGGACAGGCGTCATTTTTTGTCCATTTGCGATCTTCGCCTGGATGAACCTGCCACGGTCAGAGGCCGCATCCAGGCGGCGGGTACAAAATCCTTCAAGCGCGGATCCCGTCGAATGTTTGAAATGGTTTTGGACGATGGCTCAGGCAGGCTTCATTGCCGGTGGTGGCAGGCCCAATCCTGGATGGAAACCTGGTATGTCCCGGGGCGGGAATTCCTGGTGTTTGGCCGCCTGAACCGGCTCAAGCCCCGGACCATGGATCACCCCGAAACCGAATGGTGTGAACCGGGAGACGACGAATTTATCCATGCCAACCGTATAGTTCCCATACACCCATTGACCGAGGGGCTTTCATCGCGGGTGTTGCGCACATTGGTATGGAATGCCTTGGAACAATTTGAAAAGGATGTGGCTGAACCCACGGTTCATCCTGACCTGAAGCTTTACCCCAGCCGCGCCAATGCCATCCGCATGATTCACTTTCCCAATGAACCTGCGGATGTGGAGGTGGCACGACAACGGTTGGCGCTGGATGAATTTGTGAAACTGCAATCACAAATCCAAGTTCGCCGCAGGCGTTTTCAGGAACAGGCACGGGGCCTGCCTTGTGCGGGGAACAACCAGTTGATGCGCCCCTTTTTATCAGGGCTGCCATTCTCGCTCACCAGCAGCCAGACCCGTGTTTTGCGCGAAATCCGAACAGACATGGGCGGGCCTTATCCCATGCGCCGTCTCTTGCAGGGTGATGTGGGTTGCGGTAAAACGGTGGTCGCGGCCTGCGCCTCATTGATGGCTTTGGAAAGCGGTTTTAATGTCGCCATCATGGCTCCCACGGAAATATTGGCAGTGCAGCATTACCACCAATTCAGCCATTGGTTGAAACCCTTGGGCATGGAAGTGAGCCTCCAGACGGGCGGCGCCTCGGGAAAAAACGTGGAATCACCGCCTGCTCATCGGCCCCAATCCGTGCCGGTTCCACCCAGCGTGACTGTGGGAACCCATGCGTTGTTGACTGCACGGATTGAGCTGCGGAACCTGGGCCTCGTCATCATTGATGAACAACACAAGTTTGGAGTCGCCCAAAGGGAATCCCTGGTCCGCAAAGGACATTTTCCCCATTTATTGGTCATGACCGCCACTCCCATACCCAGAACCCTGGGGCTGACCCTCTACGGCGACTTGGATTTATCGGTTATAGAGCGTGGCCCCGAAGGGCGAGGCAACATTAAAACCCACGTGCGCGGCTCGGACAAGCTGGCCCGGGTTTTTGAATTTGTCAGGGGCCGGATGAGCGAGGGGAGACAGGCATATATTATCTATCCACGTGTCAAGGCTTCCGAGGAGGACGGGGATGTGAAGGCAGTGACCAAGGAATTTGAAAAAATTCAGGAAGCCATGGCCCCATTCAAGGCAGGCTTGCTTCATGGCAGCCTGACAACCCGTGAAAAAGAGGACGTGATGGCAGCTTTTCGGGAAAACCGGGTCCAGGTGCTGGTTGCCACATCCTTGGTGGAGGTGGGGGTGGATGTGCCCAATGCCACGGTCATGGTGGTGGAGAATGCGGAGCAATTCGGCCTGGCCCAGCTTCACCAACTGAGAGGCAGGGTGGGCCGTGGGTCACATGAAAGCCACTGCATTCTTATTTCCAACAGCCTGAGGGATGCCGCCAAGGCAAGATTGGACATCCTGGCCAAAACAACTGACGGTTTCCAAATTGCCGAGGAGGACCTCAAAATGCGCGGCCCCGGTGAATTGCTGGGCCAGCAACAAAGCGGCCTGCCAGAACTCATTTTTGGGAATCTTGCAACTGACATGAAACTGATCCGCCAAGCAAGGAACCTTGTCATGCAGGAAAAACCCGAGTCAAATGGGATATTGGATAACTCCAAGGCGGCCCAGGTTTCCGGCAAAGCGTAACCATCTCCCAAACCGCCTTGGCGCGCTGCCCTGTCTTCAAAGGCAATAATCTCAGCCAATCTTTAGAGCCTCTCTGAAAAGTTTGAAGAGTGCTGGGGCTTGGGGATTTTGGCCTTGGGCGAGGCGGGGTCGTCGGGGCAACCCCGTATAAAAGCGGAGGCCGCCAAGAGGGCGGCCTCCTTGTGATTTGGAATGTGCGGGTCAATCCATCCGCTCTAAACAGGCCAGCTCAAGGAGCCGGTTCAACGTTGAGGACTCGCGCGTTGTAGGTGATTGGGTCAGAGTTGGGATCCAGGAATTCCAAGGTGACTTTGCGGCTTTGATATGGGCGCAAAACGTTGTCGTCGCCGTCGTTCAGTTTGACCGCAGGGCTGCCCAAGGGGGCCAGAACTTCGGTGTTGGCATCAGCATTCAATAGCGTGACACCCGGGGTGAGGTTGTCCAGGGCGATCCAGACAGAATTGTAAACTGCAGTGGCGCCAGTGTTTGTGATACGGAGAGTCTCCATCTTGTGGCCGTTGCGACCATCCGTCACAAAACCTTCGCTGGTCACGGAGAAGGTGTTGGTTGGGATGGCTCCCGGAACGAACAGGTCGCTCAGATCGTTCACGATTGCAACATTGTTGAAGACACCAGCCTGATCCACGTTTGTCTCAGTGACAGGGATTGGATTGTTCAGCGCGGGCAGGCCGAAAACCTCCTCCCAGGTTTTGATGTCGGAGGAATGGTTCATGGCAACGGGGCTGGCATAGGCGTTGCCCTTCGCCAGCGGGGAGATGATGATTTCGGGAACGGATTGGGACGTCGTGTCGCCACCTTCAGATTCATCCCACCAAAGGACGATGACACCGTTGTCTTGATAGGCCTTGGATGCCATGATTTGCGGGATCACATGGGATAGGAAATTGTCTGCCGAGGCCACAGATGATTGGTCGCCCGTATAATGCACCCCGTTGTAAGTGAAGCCATTATTCAGCGGGCTATGGGCCTCGTTATACTGGTCTGGGGTGATCCAGTTGTAGCGGCCAACCGTGTTATGGGTCAAATCCGTGAACAATTGCGACAATTCATAAACGTTGGCAAAGGCGCTGTCGGTGAAAAACGCCATGGGATTGTGCTTGGGAGCGTAGTTGTACTGGGTGGTGCCATTGAAAGGATTCACAGGCCCGTTGGTGCCATAGGCGCTATTGGTGGGTGATTGGGACAGTGAAACGTCTTCCTGGTAATTCTTCCAGGGAATTCCAGCTGCATCCAGTTGGGCAACCAGATGGGGCGTTCTGTTAAAATGCCACACCAAAACCTGGTTGCCGCTGGCATTCAGGGAGCTGATCAAGGAGCTTGAATTATCATAAAACTTATTTCCGTTTGCGTAGCTGGGGTCGGCATCAGAATGGAAGCCAAAATCCGTCCCCGTCTCAGCCCAAACGTAATTGGGTTCCGAGGGGTGAACCCCCGTGCCGGCATTGAAATAATGCGAGGCATAGGAAACTTGAGCCGAATTGGGGTTGCCCGGCGTCACCAGGCTGTTGAGATAAGGAGCAGCAGGGTTGCCGAAAATCTGCTGGGGCGTGGCCGTCGGATTGGGTTGGGTGAAATTATGGTTTTCAAGGGCAATAATAAAAATATCCCCCACCTGGTTCACCTGGCTTGACCAGCGGCGATCGTCCCCATCCGCCAAGGCCAGGTGGCTTGCGAGCAAAACTCCCGCCATCCCTGCGCCAGAAACGAGCCGCGCATTTCTGAAAGTGCGCTGTGCCTGGGTATTTCCTGATTTTTTCATGTGTGTATCCTTACTTTTTATTGTTTGTTTGGTTTGTGTTTCCTCGTTCAGCCACGGGTCTGAGGCTGTGTAACCATATGATCACGGAATCCGGGAAGGGTAAACGTGACAATTGTTAGAATTGGGCGACGAAAATGACAGGACCGTTACGGGTCTGTGTCCGGGGCTTCTAGGAACATGCCCAGCGGAGGGTTGTTGCGCAACAGGACGCCTGGCTTCATTGCTCCTTTGCTGCGCATCGCCATTCGATCCTTTGCCCCCTCCCAACAACACCCAACGTCCTTTTCAGTCAGGCTTTTACAAGCTTCGCTTTTTTGAGTGATTTTAAACGTAAGCGTTAAGCGGGCTACGTGGTAGCTGGTGAATTGGTACCGGAGCCACTGGGCTGCCAGCGACTGGGCAACACGTGCTTGACCTCGTGATTTTTCATGGTGGGCAAGCGGCCTAGGACATCGGTCAAATATTCTTGCGGATTGATCCTGCGGCGGCGGCAGCTTTGAATGATGGTATAGATCACCGCGCTGCGCCAGCCGGCGTCGGGATGGCCGATGAAGAGCCAGCGTTTGCGCCCGACCACGGAGGGCCGCACGTCATTTTCCACGAGATTGTTATCGATCTCAAAGCGGCCGTCGCGCAGATACCCCACCACGGCGGTGTATTCCTTGAGGAAATAGTTGACCGCTTTGCCCAGGCTGCTCTGGGGGAGGAAACGCGGGTTGGCCGCCAATGCCAACGCCCGCTGCTTCATCGCCCGCCACAAGGCGGGTGCCTTTTGCCGGCGGAGGGCTTGGCGCTCCCCGTGACTCAGGTCCCGCGTCTCATCCTCAATGCGGTAGAGTTGCCGAATTTGCCCGATAAACCAGATGGCTTCGGCACACGACTCTTCG
>DAIDJC010000145.1 GCA_027451565.1 Limisphaerales bacterium
AGGTCCAGCGAATTGGAAGTAGGCTTGGGCAAGATCAACGGTGCGGGCAAATTGGAGAGTGTAGAGATGAGCCCGCCACAGCGCATCCGGCATCTCGGGCCACACCGTTTCAAAGCCGGGATGCAAAAGCAGATTATCGGCGCTCGCAGCATATTGCGCAAATTGGTCCGCCCCTGCTGACTGGCTGCTGTAAACTGAATTGGCAAGCCATGCTTCACGGTAGATTTCCAATGCACGGCGATGCGCGGGAAGTAAAACCCCCGTGGCGCGCAGTATTTCAGCGCACACCACGCCTTCATCCAGACCAAGTTTCCGCAGGAACACATCCATGAAGCCAATGCCAGCCAGTAACCGTTGGTTTGCGCCGCCGGTCGGCAGTTTCCGCAGCGATTGCCAATCTGGCCCAATCTTCCCTGCCTTGAGCCGCCAGAGCTTTTCTTCATAAATGCCAAATTCTCCGGCCAGCGTTTCCGTGGAAAGTTTCGAACGACGCTTTTGTTCCACAATCAGTGCGGCGTAAATTTGCGCCGGAGTACCGTGTCGGAGCAGCCCGATTTCTTCCTTGTCAAAAGACATACCGCTAAATGCTCTTTCACAGCTTTCCAGATAACATAGGCGAAGGACGAGGTCGTGCATTAACGCCCTTGCCAGCACACCGCATTGCTCGGATTGGAATCCAAGGGGTGTTACCCAATGGGGAGCAATCTTGGCAGCAGCTATCCACAACCGAAAATACTCCTTCACATATTTCGCGGCGAAACCGTTGATGACAGCCACCGTCGGGAAACGGCGGCTGGGCCGTCGCTGCGAAACTGGCCTTGCTGACCTGGCCTTGTGATTTGGCCGTGGCGCTTTGGATGCGGGACGCAGCCTTTGAGGTCATCATTGCTTTGCTCATGTTTTTGTTCGTGTTACGCAGGGCTTAATTGCCCGTGCTGCCGGTAGCTTTAACATATTGGAACGGGCTTCCGCCCGGACAGGTTTGCGCCAAAATCATTCGCAACCAGTTCTGCGTCTCCCATTCTGGTTTGCCGATGCCGTTCATAGCTTGCACGGATATTATTCCTCAACGCTTCGCCGGCTTCAATTTGATGATTATTCCGTCTCCGAATACTTCCATGTCCTCATCAATAACCTCAAAAGAGCTTTTCCCTTCAGATTCTCTGGTAGCGAACTTGTTAATGGCACTGAAATCTTTTCTCATCAGGCTGTCTCGAATCGCTGAATGGATGCCAACCGACATTCCAAGTTCGGAAAATGTAGTAGTTTCTCCCGACCGACCATTTCTGTGTAATCATTATTATCCATCAGATTCATGATTGGTGTGTCGTAGGACTGGAAAAATGTCTCATCAGAGAACTCCGCATCTTCACCTTCATCGGCTGGCGGGTCACGCCAAATTGAATGAATTTGATTATCGTTGGACGCATAAGTTGCTGACACAATTTTGGCTTCGGGCCGCTGCCCGTTGATTCGTCTGACGCTATCCGCTTGATCTTTCCAGTAATCCAAAGCGCTGTCTGGAGGACAATAAGACCGCCCCTTGGCTTCAAAGGCAAACCATCGGCGAGAAGAAGTACGGCCAATGAATTCGGCCCGCCTTGTTCCGCGAAATTGAACATGGTAGTGATGAGATAACGCCTCCACATCAACCAACCACGGAATGTTCAATTCTTTTTCGGCGATCAGCGCGCAAAAGGTGTTTCCGAGGATAAATGACATGGCGCCACGCATTGTCGAACCTACTCCGCGATAGTGCGAGGAAACACAAGCGACATCCCGGCCTTGGAGATCAACTACACTGATGATTTCGTGGATGCGTGCCTGGATAGCGGCTCTCTCAGCCGTGGTTATTCCTCTGAATCTCCAGTCTCGTCCGACAGCGAGAGCTGCATGCCGCAAATCACAGCGGGTGAAATGAACATCCCGCTTTCCACCAGGAGTCCATGGGCAACTTTGGAAGTTAACCGAGACCCTGCTCATACCAGCCGTGTCCTCCCGGTCAGCAATTCCTGCATCACGCCCTGCTGGAGGGCGCGGGTCTTGGCGCGGCACTTTCAAACGGATTGATTTGCCGAAAATAGTTCCGTCAAACTGCTTTCACCGCTGCTTGACCAAAAACTTGACTTATACTTGACTTACGCGCAAATTGGCCGTGTGAGTTACCAACCACAATTCACCATCACTCAGGCGCTGCTCGCCCGCGTGGAGCAGATCGCCGCCTTGCGCGAGCGCATCATGGCCGGCACGGTGCAGGTGCGCTGGATTCCCGCCTTGCAAAAGGACACCCGCACGCGCAACACCCATTCCTCGACGGCCATTGAAGGCAATCCGCTCACGCTCGAACAGGTTCGTGCCGTGGAAGAAGGCCGGGAAATTCCCGCCGTCGCCGCCCGCGCCAAGCGCGAGGTGGTGAATTATTTCGCCGGACTGCGGTTCGTGGAAAAGAATGCCGCCAAGAAAATTATCTCGCACGAGGAAATTTTACGGCTGCATAACATCATGGCGGGCGACGTGATGGATCAGGGCACGGCGGGACGTTACCGCACGATGGCCGTGCGCGTCGGTCGCTATATGCCGCCGCCGCCCTCTGACGTGTCGGGTTTGATGTTCGAGTTGCTGACGTGGTGGAACAACGAAGCGGCAAATTTGTCGCCGGTATTAAGCTCCGCCATCGTACATTACCGTTTTGAGGCGATTCACCCATTCGCCGACGGCAATGGGCGCACGGGCCGGGCGCTGGCGTTGTGGGAGCTTTACCGGCGCGGTTTTGATACACACCACATTTTTTCCGTGGACGAATTTTATTGGGAGAACCGCCCGCGCTACTACGAGGCACTAGACGGCGTGCGCGGCGAAGGTGAAGACTTATCTCGGTGGCTGGAATACTGTGCCGAAGGTTTGTTGCTGACATTGGAGCGAGTCTGGACGCGCGTGCAGAAACTTTCCGCCCAACCGGGACAGGAGAAACTGGTTTTGCGCCCGAAGCAGGAACAGCTTTTGCAATTGCTCCGTGACCACAAAAGCATGACCCCGCGCGAGCTTTGGGATGCGCTAGGCGTGTCCAAACAAGGGACGTTGGATTTGCTCCGGCCATTGATGAAGGCTGGTCTGGTGAAGCGTATCGGCACGAAAAAGGTCGGCCAATATATTCTGGCCTGAACAGTGATCGCCAATCCGGGCCAAAACCCAATTCACACCGGGAGGCAAAACGGCATGACCCGGAATAAAATTTTGCCCTTGATGGGCTTGAAAATTGGCAAACAAGCCTGAATTTTGTGGTTTTATCAGCATCAGCCACCACAGCCCACGTGGACGATAGCCGGACCAAAATAGGAGCATCGAAAAGTAGTTTGCGCCCCGGCCAGTTTGCTGGAAAATGCCGCATGCAGGTGAAGTTTTTACTGGGACCGGCGGGTCGAGGCAAAACCCATCAGTGCCTTGCCGAAATAAGGGACGCCTTGAATGGCCGTCCTGAGGGGATGCCACTTGTTTTTCTGGCGCCCAAACAGGCCACTTACCAACTTGAACGTCAGGTCTTGGCAGACTCCTCTCTGGCAGGGTATTCAAGACTTCATATTTTGTCATTCGAAAGGCTGGCTGGGTTTGTATTGAGAAAACTTCAAGCCGTTTCCCTGCCCATGCTCTCGCCTGAAAGCCGGATCATGGTTTTGAGGTCTTTACTGATGGTTTATGAGAATCGGCTCAAGCTTTTTCGGGCAAGTTCCACCCGGCCCGGGTTTGCGTTGGAATTGAGCCGGACCCTGGCGGAATTTCAGCAAAACAGGCTTACGCCCGCGCGATTGCGCGGCTTGGCAGGATCGCGGCATTTGGGGATGGAATTGCGGGCCAAATTGCATGATTTGGCGCTTTTGGCAGGGGCGTTTGAAGACTGGTTGGTCAGCCATGGCATGCAGGATGCCGGGCAGTTGCTGCCCCAAGCCACGCAAGCGCTTCGAGTTGCCCGGGCTGGGGGTGGGACTTTACCAGCCATCGAGTCAGTCTGGGTGGATGGCTTTGCAGAATTTACCCCGCAGGAATTGGATTTTCTGGTTGAACTGGTTCCATGTTGCAAATCGGCCACCCTGGCCTTTTGCCTGGATCCAGCGCCTGGTGAGTCCGCCCTCTCCATATGGTCACCCATTGCTGGCACTTACGATCGTTGCAGGCAGCGTTTATCTGCGGTGCAGGGATGCGAGTGCAGTGTGGAAACTCTCTTGCGAAACCCTGCCAGCCAGCGTTTTTGCGCGGCGCCTGCGCTGGAACACATGGAAACTCATTGGACAAAACCCAAGCCATGGCCGGGAGACCCTGGGCCAACCATCCGTATTCTGGCTTGCGCTGATCCTGCCGTTGAAGCGCTTCAAATAGCCCGAGAAATCATCAAGTTTGTACGTCAGGGGCACCGTTTTCACGATTGCGCGGTGCTCTTTCGCAATCTGGAATCATCACATGCCTTGTTGGCCAAGGCGTTTCGCAGGCATGGCATTCCGTTTTTTGTGGATCGCCGTGAGCCGGTTTCGCATCATCCGCTGGCCGAACTCACACGAGGCGCCTTGCGGCTGGCAGCCTTGGATTGGCGCCATGAAGACTGGTTTGCCATTCTCAAGACCGGCCTGTGCCCGATAAAAGACTCTGACGTGGACTGGCTGGAAAACCTCGCCTTGGAAAAGGGCTGGCAAGGCAGGCAATGGCTGGCTCCGCTGCCGGATGACCGCGCTGAGGGATTGCGCCAATATCTGACGCCCTGCTTCCAGTCTTTTTGCGAAAAACTCCTGGCTGAAAACGGCAAACCCTCCGGCGCCAGACTGGCTCAGGCGCTTCGCCTGCTCTGGCTGGATATTGGAGTGGAAAAACAATTGGAAGGCTGGGGCCGGGATGCCAACGCCCAGGCAAGGGCACGCTCTGCGGCGCTTCACTCCGCTGTGCTTGAGCAAATGGCAACCTGGTTGAATGACTTGGAGACCGCTTTCCCGGCCGGAAACCGGAGGGTCTTGGATTGGCTGCCGCTGTTTGAAGCCGGAATGGCAGGCCTCTCCGTGGGCCTGGTTCCACCCGTTCTGGATGAGGTTCTGGTTGGAGCCGTGGACCGGGCCCGCAATCCCTCGTTGAAACTGACATTTGTGGCGGGGGTCAACGAGGGGGTTTTTCCAGCCGCGCCTGCCCACCCCCTTCTTTTGACCCAAGCCGACCGTGCGGATTTGGCAGCCTGCCATTTGGATTTTGGCGGGAACCTGCTCCAGCAGGCCGTGATGGAGCAATACCTGGGCTACATTGCCTGCACCCGGCCAAGTATGCGGCTGGTTTTGACCTTTCCTTGCCGCCAGGAGAATGGCACACCCATGAAACCATCCATCCTGACCGGACATTTGAAGCGGCTGTTCCCGGCGCTTAAAGACGAAATTTTTCATGGAGATTCCAGCAACACGCCGGAAACCATGCAATCCACCGGTGAAATACTTGCGGCACTGGCCAGTTCAGCAATTCCATCCGACCCGGCACGGACACGGAAGGCGATCCAACTACCCCCGGAAATGCAGGCCCGGTACGACCGAATACAGCGACTGAAGGAACCAGACTTACTGGAGCGATTGTCCCCTGCCCTGGCAAGGCGGATTTATGGAGAGACTCTTAAATCTTCAGTCAGTCGTCTGGAACAGTTTGGGCGGTGTCCGTTCCGTTTTTTTGTTCACTCTGGGCTGAGGGCGAAAGAGCGCAAGGTGTTGGAACTGGACCCGCGGCAGAGGGGGAGTTTTCAACATTTGATCCTGGAGCATTACCACGAGGAGGTTTTGCGATCCGAAAAAAAGTGGCGCGATTTGAAACCGGAGGAGGCCCGTGAGTGGGTGGGGCGGATAGCCGCAAAATGGATGCCTGAATATGGCAACGGTTTGATGGAAAGGGATGGGCAGCGCCGGTTTGAAGCCCGGATCATGACCGCCCAGTTGCAAGACTTCGTTGCCACGCTCACCCAATGGATGCAGGGTCAATACAAGTTCGATCCGGTCGTGGCTGAGTATGGATTTGGGACCCGGGACGGTACGGATCCGGCTTGGGAAATTCCCCTTGAAGGTGGTGGCCATTTGCAACTCCAGGGGAAAATAGACCGGGTTGATATTTGCCAGGATGGCGAGAATTGCCGGGCGGTGGTGATGGATTATAAATCCAGCGCACACCGGTTGGATCCTGTTTTAATGCAAAGCGGAATTCAACTGCAATTGATGGCCTACCTGGCCGTGGTCAGCCGCTGGCAACCAGGAAAGGTGGGAAAGGGAACCATTGTGCCAACCGGGGTGTTTTATGTGAATCTCCAAGGCAGCAGCCCGGCAGCCGTTTCCCGCGCGGACGCCCTGGAAAATCCCAAACAATCCTTGTGCAGCGCCTACTTCCATTCAGGCCGGTTTGACCGGGATGCGGTGAATTTGTTGGATGCTGCAGGCAAGGGTGACCAGTTCAAAACCCGACGCAACAAGGATGGCGGCCTGCGCGCGGACAACACCGAAGCCGTGACAGGACCGGCGCTGGAGAACCTCCTGGCCCAGGTGGAAAAATGCCTGAAAGAAATGGGCCGGGACATTTTTTCAGGCCATGCTTCGGTGAGTCCCTATCGAAAGGGCAACGTCAATGCCTGCACGAATTGCGATTATAGGCCCGTTTGCCGATTCAACGAGCGCATCCACAACTGGCGCCTGCTCAAGGGTCCTTCAGAAAACCCGGCGAAAACTAGTCCCCGGCAAAAACCTGGCGCGGATGGCGTTCCAGATGCCGGGTCACCTCTTCCATGAACAACGATCCGAACTCATGCAATTTTTTACGGCCCACACCGTTTATGCGGGCAAAATCGCTTTTTTCCGTGGGGTAATCACGCGCCATCTGGCGCAGGGAAACATCCGAAAAAATAATGTAGGAGGGCACCTTCCTTTCATCTGCGATACGTTTGCGCAATGACCGTAATTGTTCGAACAGGATTTCATCGCAATCCATTTTTCCAACCCTTCGTTCCGGAGCCGCCGGGGAGCTTGCGAGGCGGGTCAATTGGACCGGACGACGTGAACGCAAAAGATCCAACCCCGACTCGGTAAGCTCCACCACGCTGAACTTGCCTGCGCTTTGGCGGAGAAAACCCTGACGCACAAGCTGCCGGCCCACCGCCATCCATTCCTGCCTGGAATGTTCCGCGCCTATATTGTAAGTGCTCAAACCAGAGTGCCCCCACCTGCGGATTTTCTGCGTGTCAGCGCCGGTCAGGATTTCTGCAAGGTGTTGGAAACCCACGTCAAAACCGCTGAATTGGCGCACCCGGTACACGCAGGATAAAAATTTTTGCGCGGCCACGGTGCCATCAAATGACCCGCGTGGAGCCAGGCAATTATCGCAGCCTCCACATTCTGCGCTTGGAAAATCCTCGCCAAAATAGGCAAGCAAATCACGCCTCCTGCATCCGGCACCCTCGGCGTAATGCACCATTTGCTGCAACTGCCGCCGGGCCACGGCTTGCTCCTCGGGATCGGACTTTTCCTCGATAAACTGCAATTGTTTCACCACATCGGATGGATTAAACAGCAAAATGCAATCCCCTGGCAGGCCGTCGCGGCCGGCCCGCCCGGTTTCCTGGTAATACCCTTCTATGCTTTTGGGCAGGTCATAGTGAATCACAAAGCGGACATTGGGTTTGTTGATTCCCATGCCAAAGGCGATGGTGGCACATATGACCTGGATTTCATCCTTGAGAAACAGCTCCTGGTTATGACCCCTCTCACCAGGATCCAGCCCGGCGTGGTAGGGCCGGGACCGGATGCCGTCTGCCTCAAGCTGCGCGGCCACCCTTTCCGCTGATTTCCGGGACTGGCAATAAATGATCCCGGATTCGCGCGGCTTGGACCGCACAAAATCGAGAATCTGATCATAGGGTTTGTGCCGTGCAAGCACCCGGTAAAAAAGGTTTGGCCGGTTAAAACTGGCCACATAGCAACGCGGCTCGCGCAGTTGCAACTGGGTGACAATGTCCTCACGCACCCTGGTGGTGGCAGTGGCAGTGAGGGCCATCAGGGGCACCTCTGGAAAATGACTTCGCAAACCTGCCAGCTTGCGGTATTCAGGGCGGAAATCATGGCCCCATTCACTGATGCAATGGGCTTCGTCAATGGCAAAGGTTTTAACGCCCGCCTGCCGCAGCAAGCCGACAAACGCATTGGGATCGGCATTGCCGCCGGAGGCTTCATCGAGCGGGCCGTCAGGGCCATCGGCGGCCGGCCCGCGGCCCACAAGTCGTTCGGGCGATACAAACAGCATATC